>NZ_JAUBRH010000026.1:0-82070 GCF_036701775.1 Microcoleus sp. N9_A2
TCATTCTCTCCTAGCGCGGTGGCTCTAGTTCTTCTTTTGCCACCGTTCTCATCTTTGGTTAGTCTAAACTACAGTAAAAGAATGCAACTGTAGGCCCGTGATCCAAACCATGAGCTTCCTCAGTCATTCCCAATTCTTTAATTGAAAATCCCACATCAAACATGGTATGAGATCCTGTAGCCAGTGCGATCGCCAGATAGCTTGAGAATGCAAGAGAGCGCTCAAACAAATTTGTGCGTAAATTCACTGGTAAAATCCACTCTCCCTTTGCGTAACATTGCAGGATCTAATCTTTCAGTGGTGTTGCAAGTCATCAAAACTACGAGTTTTTGCTGAAATTGAATGCCGTGTTCGTCGATGACGCTTTGATACAAAGTTCCATCCAGCAAACTCAAAATATGTTCAGTTTTGTTAGTGCGTTGGCCCTCTGCGGTCGATCGATCTTGAGCCAAATTATCAGCCTCATTGATAATAATACAAATCCGCTCTAAATAACTCGGTGGCACAAAATTTTCCACAGCATCGTGGTCTAA
Source organism: Microcoleus sp. N9_A2 (assembly GCF_036701775.1). NCBI lineage: Bacteria > Bacillati > Cyanobacteriota > Cyanophyceae > Oscillatoriales > Microcoleaceae > Microcoleus > Microcoleus sp. N9_A2. Next base: position 534 of record NZ_JAUBRH010000026.1, read on the forward strand.
GATAAAAATCACATAACCCAGCGGCACTAAAATTTCCTTTGCTACCGCTTGCGTCCAAGCAGTTTTGCCCGTGCCCGGTTCCCCACTAACCAAAACAGCCAACTGATTTTGATCCAAAATTGCCTGCTGAACTGTATCGGTAAAACTTTGAACCTCCGCAGAAAACGTGCGAATTGGGAACTGGCTGTGAACCTGTCCGACGCGGCTTTTGTACCCGCCCAGAATCACCGCTAAATTATAAGTTGCCTTGCTAACGAGCGGCGCAATATCTTGACAAATCAGAGTGTAGCAGCGTCTTCCCCTGTCGTAGCTGTCAATTTGCAGCCAGCAGCCGAATCGGGCCCAAGAAGCATAAACAGTACCCAAAACTTCCAAGCGTTCCCAGCTAATAAATCGCTCCGGGGGATAAGAAAAATGTCGCTCCATAAAAGACTGGGTAATTGCATCCGGTTTCCCTAGCAAATCCAGAACTTTAAAAACAGTAATCTCTTGGAGTTTGTTGAGAACGTAGTCAATGGGAATGCTAGCGCGGCTGACCAATTGCACCACAGGCGTTTCGGTAACTAAAACATCTTTGTAGCGGTAATCCGGGTAAACTGGCTGCGGAGTAATGTAATCCCAAAATTCATCAATTTCGTAGCGAGTATTTTCCGAGAATACATTTAAAATATTTGCCCACCAAGTATATTGGTGTCGTCCCATTGCGTCGGCAATGTCGCTAGCTGCACCTAAAGTTTTTTGAGCTAGTTCTAAGGGGTCGCTAGACGCTAAATGTACCAGGTGTTCCAAATCAAATTGACGGTAAAAAGGTCGCCAACCAGAGCCTAGCAGACCTCTATTGGGAGAATTGTTTTGATGAAAATTGTTATCGCGATCACCCATATCTTCCGCACTCATTTTGCAAAACTCCTACTTACTCTTATTTTACAGTTTTTGTGGTACACATTCTACAAAAAAAGTGAAAATAATCAACTTATTTTGAGATAAGCGGGCGGCACAAAATCTACTAACCAAACTTTATTTTCCGAGCAGTAAAATGTATGACCGTCGCGTTGCATGGCTGCGGCATCTACAGTAAAGACTGCCGGGATGCCATGTCTTGCACCTACTTGGCGCGCCGTCTGAATATTCACGGACAAATGAACGTGATGCCGCGACATTTTCCTAATTCCTTGACTGAGAATAGACTCGACGGCAGTGCTACCTGTTCCGTGATATAAAATATCCGGGGGAACACCGGGTTCTAACTGCAAGTCAACCTCTACGCTGTGTCCTTGGTTAGCACGAATTAGAGTGCCTGTGGAGTCAAATGAAAAGCGCTGCTTGTCGTTTTGCGCGACTACTTTTTTGAGTTCTGCAAGCTGAACAGGAAAGTTATTTTTTTGGCACGCATCGAGGAGTTCGCTAACAGGAATCCAGCCACCGGGAGCGAGTTTAATACCGATGCGCCCGGGCGCGTGGCGCAGGTGTTTGCTGAGATATCTGCTGATTTTTAGTAATCGAGAATCGTTCATAATTTTACTTTCTTTATTGAGCTTTTAGAATCACCTTTTACCCAATGTCAGTAGCGGGTTATATCGTTGATTGGATGCGGGTTTGTTGAATCTGTTTGCACTGCCAGAGGGCGCTTGAGTGAACCCGCCTCTACAGGTGTTCGGAAAATGATTCCCGGAGGCAAAAAATGATCTGGCGCGCGAATTATAGCGGTAATGTGCGCCATTAAAGACTACAAAACCCGGTTCTGCGCCCGGAACAAAAGAGTGTTTGGTGTGCCGTTTTTTACGAGCTTTATATTTTGAAAATTATCAAAAACTTTGCCGTATGCCGAATGCCTTCTACCTTGGGATAACTCCGCCAAAAATAGCAAAATTTAGATAGCGCCAGTGACATCCAGCGTCGGCAAAACCAGCTTCGGCAAGCCACATTGTCTGGTCTTCCACAGAGGATGGAATATCTTCTTCTCGATATTTTTTAAACCAGGCTGCATCGTCTTCTCCGTTAGCTTTCATGTACTGCCGCCACAACTGTTCGTATTGCTCAGTCAGCCGGGGAGTAGCACCTGTGACAATATCTCGAATTAGCAATATTCCCCCTGGATTCATCGAGTGGAAAAGTTTGTGAAATAGCTGTTGTTTGCCTGCGCTGTCGAGGTGGTGGATTGCCAAGCCTGAAACTACCAAATCGTAACCGCTGCCGAAATCATCTTCGGCAAAGTTTCCTTGCTGCAAGGTCAGCCGTTCTCGGAAAGCGGACAAGTTAGTTTGGCAAGTTTTTAGCATATTTTGGGCGATGTCAAAGGCTAGGACTTTTGCTTGAGGAAATGCTTGCAGAATCATAGCCGACAGTATGCCAGTTCCCGCGCCTAAATCCAGAACTTTTATGTTACCATTAGTTTCAGAAGTGATTAACTGCAATATTACATCGTGTTGCTCGCGATAGCGCGGAATGAGGCGGGGAATTAAACCGTCATAATCAAAGGCTCTTTGTTCAAATTGCTCGCGTACAGCGTCTAAATTCACAGACTATTTTCCTCAAATTCTTAATAGTTGAGTACGCCAATGCAGTTGGGTGGTTCTCTTCTCGGAAGTTATATTACATTTATAATACAAAAAATATACATACCTGTCAAGATGTAGAATAAAATAATTTAAAAGAAGTTACGGACGATCGCCAGATAGGGACTTTGTGCGCCCAAACCCGCCCCTGATTTGGGAACTGTCTAGCCATGCACATATATCTCATTTAGTGCAGATGAGGCAGAATGCCACAGACGCGAAAGCCTGCCGAAGACGAGACTTTGTGCCAGATACTAGGAGTAATTGTGAGCAAAAAGTTGACGGTTATGATACCCGTTTCAAACAAGAATGCAACTGTCGGTGTGTGATCCACACCATAAAATTCTCAGTGATTCCCCTTAGTAAAATATAAAAGATACCAGATAAGAAGGAATGAGCCACCAGCCGACGATCGGCTAGACATGAAAAAATCCGTCCTCAGATTGACAAACTTTAGCCAACTATAAACAAAAATTAAGGTGACTCCCGAGTGGATGTGGTGCCTGCCAATTTTTCAGGAAGATGAAGAGATACAAAATATTACACCCGCCGGTGCGGGAAAGAAAATTGTGATAATGAATCAGGATGCGAGTAGATTAGGTGTCAGCCGTCAGGGGAAGATAGAAGCAATGGAAATCCAACAACGGAGTAAGGATAAGCCCGATCGCCAGCAACAAAACGCGTCCGATCGGCTCGGTCAATTTTCTACGACAAAAGAACTAGATTCGTCGCTACAAGAATGTTTAGATTTTAAAATAGCGATCGACAGATCGGCACTTGCGGTGAGGACAAACGCGCGAGGAATTATTAACTATGTCAGCGATCGAGTTTGCTCCATCTCCAACTATTCGCGCGTAGAACTAATCGGCAGCCATTTCGGCATCCTCCATTCGGAATATAAATCTTCGGAAATAATTAAAAATCTGCTATCAACTGTTGCCAAAGGTGAAGTTTGGCAAGGAGACATTCAGAATAAAGCTAAGAATGGAACTGATTATTGGGTGTACTCCGCAGTAGTTCCACTGTTGGACTGTAAGGGAAAACCGTGTCAGTATTTGGCGATCGGATTCGACATCACCGATCGCAAAGCCGTTGAAGCAGCCCAAGCCGAAGCCAACCGGGCAAAAGACGAATTTCTGGCGATCGCCTCCCACGAGCTGCGATCGCCCCTGAGCGCGATTTTGGGATGGGTGCAGCTAGCCCGATCGCGCAATTTAAACGAAGCCACCACCAGCCGCGCTTTGGAAATCATCGAGCGCAACGCCAAATTACAAAACCGACAAATAGACAATCTCCTCGACCTCTCGCGGCTGCTGCGAGGGAAAGTGTGCCTGAACATCGGCCAAGTTCACCTCCCGTCTATCATAGAATCTGCGATTGACACCCTCCGCCCCGCCGCCGATGCTAAAAACATCCGCGTAGAAACACATTTCGACCCCGCCGTCAGCTACATTTTGGCAGATGCAGAACGCTTGCAGCAAGTAGTCTGGAACCTCCTTGCAAACGCCATCAAATTCACCCCAGAATCGACACCAGGCCCAGTTCAAGTGGGGATCGAGCCTACTCCGTCGGGCGTCTTGATTCAGGTCAGCGACAGCGGTTGCGGCATCGATCCCAAATTTCAGCCGCACATCTTTGACTACTTCCGCCCTGCAGACAACTTCCAGACCAAGGAACAAAATCGGCTGGGGCTGGGGCTCTCAATTGTGCAGCAGTTGGTAGAACTGCACGGGGGAAGTTTTTGGGCTTCGAGTCCCGGTATCGGTCAGGGGGCGACCTTTGGGGTGCTGCTACCGATTGCCAACAAAAATGCACCCGACGATCGCAGCAGTGCGATCGCCCAAAGTGAAAGCAGACCCGGATCGGTTTCCAAACCCCTAGCGGGAAAGCAAGTCCTGGTGGTGGAAAGCAGCGCCGAGATCCGGAAATTTCTCAAAACTGGCCTCGAAGCATTTGGAGCCAAGGTAACAGCGGTGGGTAGCGCCTGCGAAGCGATGGCGGAGTTGCAACAGTCGCGACCTGACGTGTTGGTGAGCGATATGACGGTATCGGGAGCCGACGGCTGCGATTTGATCCGCCGCATCAGAGCAATGGAACTGTCCGAGCACAGGCAACTGCTGCCGGCCGTGGCGCTGACGGGAGGCATTGAGGAAGAAGATTCGGCATCGGCGCTGGAGGCGGGGTTTCAGAGGCATTTGTCGAAGCCGGTGGAAGCGAATCAGTTGGTGAGCGCGATCGCCCAATTGGCTGGACTGACTGGATTCGGCTCCGGAGAGTGGGGTTCGGGGAATATCCGGGCGACCACACCCCAGGCCCTGCTACCGGAACCTAACAGTTTTGACGACAAAAATCATCTGGAACAATTAACAAGTGACAGCAGAGAATTACCGCTGTTGCTGGTAGTAGAAGACAATAATTTTCTGCTGGCTTACCTCCAAACTTTATTAACTCCGTACTATCGAGTCGCTGTGGCGATGGACGGGGTTGAAGGTTTAGAAAAAGCCAAAACTTTGCAGCCAAATTTGATTGTGAGCGACCAAATCATGCCCAGACAAAACGGACTGGATTTGCTCAAGGAGATTCGGAACACGCCAGAATTGAAATCGACTCCGGTAATTTTTTTGACAGCGCGATCGGGGATGGAAGCTCGGATCGAAAGTTTGGATGCGGGTGCTGACGATTATATTTCCAAGCCTTTTGACGAGAGGGAATTGCTGGCGAGGGTGAGAAATTTGTTACGATCGCACTCAGCCGAACAGCAGTTGGCGGAGCTCAACCGTCAGTTGCAGCAGCAGAAACAGCAGTTAGAAACAGTGAATCGAGCCTTGCAGTATTTGGCCAATTACGACAGTTTGACTGAGGTAAGAAACCGCCACTCTTTTAATGAATACCTCGATACGGAATGGCGGCGTTTGGCAAGGGAAGAAGCACCGCTGTCTTTAATTATGTGCGACATTGATTATTTCAAACTTTACAACGACACTTATGGTCACCAAGCGGGGGATGAATGTTTGCGGCAAGTGGCGACGGTGATCCAACATTCGGTAAAGCGACCGGCAGATTTAGTAGCGCGTTACGGTGGAGAAGAATTTGTAGTAGTTTTGCCGAATACGGATATTGAAGGTGCGACTTGCGTAGCTGAAATGATCGCACGACAGGTGCGGGGTTTGCAGATAGTTCACGCTAAGTCTGCTGTCAGCGAATACGTGACGTTGAGTTTGGGTGTAGCTTGCTGCATTCCGGCGCCGATGTCGCAGCCGGGGGCGCTAATTGCGATCGCCGATGAATCGCTTTATCGGGCGAAAGAAGCAGGGCGCGATCGAGTTTCGGTTGCCGCATTTGAAGGATAATATAATAGTTAAATCAACTTGTATGGTGCGTCAGAAATCTATAGTTTCAATTTAAACAAGTTTTTTGGATCGGACGCACCATACCAATGTGCTGGCAAACTTGGGTGAATTCAAATTGCTATAAATATAGTTAAAGGAGGTCGTGCCATGACAGCAACCTTAGACAAACCAAAAGACCAGCGCCTAATTCACTCCGCGATTGATTGGCAACAATTCAAGCTAATCGAGCAGGGGTTTTCTGACTCCCCCGGCATCCGACTTTTTTATTTCAAAGGTGAGGTAGAAATCTTGGCAGTTTCGCAAGAACATGAAGTCTTCAGCGGTGTCATCGCCCTGTTGCTGGGTACGTATTTTGTAAAAAAAGAAATCGATTTTACTCCCACAGGAAGCTTTACCCAGGAAAAAGAAGGAAAAGCTTCTGCACAAGCAGACCAATCTTACTTAATTGGCAAAGCATCGGGAGGTATTGCACACCTCTCGATCGAAGTTGTATTTACTAGCGGCAACGAAAGCAAGTTGAATCGTTACCAAGCCTTGGGAGTCCCCGAAGTTTGGTTTTGGGAGGAGGGAGTATTTAGCCTGTATCATTTGCGCTCGCACGGATATGAAAAAATTGACCAAAGGGAAATATTGCCTGATTTAGATATTAATTTATTGTCTCGCTGTCTGCTGATTGCTTCAAGGGTGGAAGCGGTTAAAGAATGGAGGCAAGGCATTTCGGGAGATTAGATGAAAAGTGTTTTGTGAGTGCGACATCGCCCGCAGTCCGAGTTACAAATTGCAATACTGGCGATCGCGATCGGGTGGTTAATAAGTGCGTGCGATCGCTGGCATAATCCCCAAAACGCCAGAGATATGTTATTTAAGGTAGATACCGACATCAGATTTTAGCAACTTTTCTAGGAGGTTATTGCCCTATGTCCTCTCAACAACCAAACCCTACGACCACTTCTGACTGGCGCTTGCACTTTGGCAGCCTTTCACAAGAAGCGAAGCATACAGTTAAGGTGCTGTTGTTAACAGCACGAAAGTCTGGCTTTTATAAATTAGAACAAATACTGTCAAATTTGACAGATCTGAATCTGGAAAACAATCAAATATCAGACCTAACACCCTTGCAATCTCTGACCAATTTGACTAATCTGAATCTGGGCAACAATCAAATATCAGACCTAACACCCCTGCAATCTCTGACCAATTTGACTAATCTGAATCTGGAAAAAAATCAAATATCAGACCTGACACCCCTGCACTCTCTAACCAGTTTGAAATATCTGAATCTGGACAACAATCAAATATTAAACCTAACACCCCTGAAATCTCTGACCTGTTTGATATATCTGAATCTGGACAACAATCAAATATCAGACCTAACGCCACTGAAATCTCTGACGATTTTGACATATCTGAATCTGGACAACAATCAAATATCAAACTTAACGCCGCTGAAGTCTCTGGTCACCAATTTGACATATCTGAATCTGGACAACAATCAAATATCAGACCTCAAACCCCTGCAATCTGTGACCAATTTGAATAATCTGAATCTGGTAAACAATCAAATAGCAGACCTCAAACCCCTGCAATCTCTAACCAGTTTAAAATATCTGAATCTGGAAAACAATCAAATATCAGACCTGACACTCCTACAATCTCTGACCAATTTGATAGAGCTGAATCTGGACAACAATCAAATATCAGATCTCACCCCCCTGCACTCTCTGATCAATTTGAAAAAGCTGTCTCTGCCTAACAATCTTTTATCAGACCTAACACCCCTCCAATATCTGTGGAAAGCTATCGCCAATTCCACAGAGCGAGTCGATCGCACTCGTGCCGCAGCCGCGATCGAATTTGCCTACACAGCTCTCGGCAAGACTTGCCCGAAAATTATTTTTTGTTCGAGTCCCCACTCTGCCATAACACAGTTAAAAAAATTGAAATCTCCCACTAATAAAAATGATTTTTTTCAGCGTATCTACAAACAGCTAGAACCAGCCTGTCTGCCGTTTAGGTATATATTTTTTTTGTGCTTGTATTATTTCGCACTAACAAGTGAGCAACCACAGCCAAAAACAGCTTTTTTCCAGCTTATTTACGAACAGCTAGAATCGACATATAGGCCGTTTAACTTAATAAGATATAGTAGTTCGTATTTGCCACAATTAATAGAATGGGAGCGGCAGCTCACACAAGAATTGCAACGTGATTTTTGGGACTATTGTAGAGACAACTCAACGTCGATCGTTAATCGGGCATCCCTGTGGGATAAAATCTGTGTGGCTGACTTCTGTGTCTCTGTACTTAGAATTGTTCTCAACCCAGATGCACAAAAAGCTTTTGAATGCTTGAAGCAGCTTTTAGTTGAATGTGGCTGGATTTTTGCGTTTGACAAGGTTTGCTATGTGTGCGATCGCCCTTTAAAACTCTCCCTCGACAGCGAACATCGGCCGCACGCAGAAGGAGAAAGCGCGATCGAATTTAGCGACGGCTACAAACTCTACTCCTACCACGGCGTCACCTTGCCCGCAAAATACGGACAAATTCACCCCAATCAGTGGGAATCTACCTGGATTTTAGAAGAAGAAAATGCCGAATTAAGGCGAGTGTTAATTCAGGGAATTGGTTAAGCCAGAATTTGCCAAGAATTGCAAGCCACAGAATTAGATTGCTGGCGAGAATACACCCTGCTAAGAATTGATGCTGATATTGATGGCTTCGATCCTGCTAATTTCGATGCTGATGATGATGTTCCTGAAAAAGAGGCAATCTACTTGTTAAAAATGACTTGTCCGAGTACCGGATTCATTCATGCTTTGCTGGTTCCGCCTGAGATGCAATCTGCAAGGGGAGCGATTCGCTGGGTGAATTAGGATGTCGATTATGAGGATTTTTCGGTGCCAACTTGAAATTTAGGGCAAGTTAGAAACCTCGTTGATAAGAGTCGGCAGTTGAAACCTATCCTACACAAACTTTCGTCCAAGTGCGCGGACTGAAGACTAACCTTTATATTCTTGCATTTGCTGGCGAATGGCTGCCTCAAGCTTAGTATCAAAATCCGAATCTCCCACTTTTGTTATAATTGAATTCGAGCGCTTTTTCCGCCGTTCTAAGTAGGCTTCCAGTGCAGCTTTATCCCCGCGATTTTTAAGAAAATAACGCTTCAATTCTCCATCTGACATTGCAGTATAATCTACTTGGCTCATTAAACTACCTCCGCATTTGGAGCAATTTCAATCTCAATTTCCTCGTCATATCCAGCCAATACGAACAAGTTTTTGCTTCTCTCGTCAACACAGATGAGGTGAATAGGTTGCAATGCCAAATATGTCAAGTAATAACTGATTCCATAAATTAACCACAATATTTGTAGTGGCGGGTTTCACCAACAATCTTTCATTCACATCGACAATATCTATAAACCCGCCCTCACCCAGGCGACTTTCACCTTCCAAGATAACGCCTGTCAGTGCAGCAAAGAGTTATGGAATTTGGTTTGTGGCTCTTGACAGCTATGTGTTACAAATGTAGTATAAAGTGGCGCTAGAAAAGCTCGCTCGACACCAGCAAACAAAATGGAGAAAAAACCTATGCAACCCATCCGACAAGGCGACGTAATTCTCACTCCCGTACCGAAAATCGAAGGAGAAAAAAAACCTCACCTAACTCTCGCCGAAGGTGAAGTCACCGGACATTCTCACCAGATTATTGAGGGACAAGCTGAACTGTACGAAAAAGACGGCACTCTGTACTTGCGGGTGCTTTCACCGACAGCTTTATTGAGTCACGAAGAACACCATGCGATCGCAATTCCCGAAGGTAATTGGATGGTGCGAATTCAGCGGGAATATGAGCCACAAGGTTGGAGGTATGTCGCAGACTAAGGTTAAAAAACTAACGCCTGAACAAGCAGCTTTGATTCCAGTTTATCGGGAAAAGTGGAGAGCGAGATCGCTTTCCACTGGCCCGATAAATCGATCGCAAGCTGCGGAAACAGTTAAATCAGCTTACAGTGTGATCGGCAAAACAGCACCGGAAATCATTTGGCAGTTTGTTGGATTTTTGCATTTTGGTTCTAAATTTACCTCATTCTTACGGCAGAAATTGGATTGTTTTTCAATCTCTTGTGCGGGATTGCGGCTGGATTTATCCATTCGAGCGAGTTTGTGTTGTGTGCGAAAAGCCGATCGCACTTTCTGCAGATAGCAACTACCGCTTGCACGCCGAAGGAACACCAGCGGTACAATTTGCCGACGGTGTTTCGATTTACGCCTATCACGGCGTGATTTTGCCCGAATGGTACGGTAGGCTGCACCCGCACCAGTGGCAGTCTAAGTGGGTGTTGAAGGAACAGAATGCAGAAGTTCGGCGCGCGTTAATTCAGGGAATTACTTACGATCGCATTTGTCAAGAACTAGCGGTGACAGAATTAGACAGTTGGCAGGAATACACTCTCTTAAGCATCGAGTTTGACGATGATTTTGATGACGTGGGTAATCCCAAGCCAGTTTATTTGTTAAAAATGACCTGTCCGAGTACGGGATTTATTCATGCGTTGCGAGTGCCGCCTGATATAGAATCAGCTAAAGAAGCAATTCGCTGGGTAAATTGGGATATTGACCCAGAGGAGTTTTCCGTACAAACCTGAGTAATACAAATTTAAAAAAGTCTTGCTACAATCATCACTCTTATACCAATTGTTAAAAGTCACAGAACCCCGCGCCGGACTTAGGCTCAGCCGTTTCCCTAGCCGAGCATCTGTAGTTCACTCAACTGAAAACCTTTATATTGACAACAGCCTTAACCCATGAAACACCGATAAACGTTCCCGCAGTGTGCCAGTTCCCAGGGTGGAATGCACCAACCACCGATCGCCCAAAAACAGTTAATAACATGAAGAAGAAGCCCACCCTCGATCGAAGGTGGGCTCAGTTCATGCCAGCTTACCGACAGCTAGGCAATCGGGTCTCTTCGCTGGTAGACGTAAAAGCTGGGAAAAAGATCCGAACGTCCGAAAAAACTTCTCGCCCACCATTAAGCTTCAGTTTACCCAACCGGATCGGGAAAATTGCGCCCGCAGCGATGTTCCCCGGAAATCGGGGAACGCTGGGGCTTCAACTTTTCAATAGACTTCTGCAAAAAAGCTCGTCTTGAGCCGACAGGATGCCCAACCCCTACTCCGCACAAGAATTAAAATTTTTCGAGAAGTCTCATAATTCTCCTCTTTAACTTTGATTTCCCAACTGATTAGGCATCGTGATCATGTGCAAAGCGACGGAACAGGAAATCTAGGGCGTAGTTCCGCAAATTGTAGTATTCTGGATCTTCCATCATTTGAACCCGATCGCGCGGACGTGGAAAAGGAATCTCCAGAACCTCGCCAATCGTCGCTGACGGGCCGTTAGTCATCATCACCAGTCGATCGGCCAAAAACAGCGCTTCATCAATATCGTGAGTAATCATCAACACCGTACAGCGGTGATCGTTCCAGATTTTCAGCAATTCTTCCTGCAATTCCTCCTTGGTAATTGCGTCGAGAGCACCAAAGGGTTCGTCCAAAATCAGCACTTTCGGGCGAATTGCCAAAGCGCGGGCAATAGAAACCCGCTGCTTCATCCCCCCCGAAATTTGCGGCGGTCTTTTCTGGGCAGATTCTGTCAATCCCACCATCGCCAAATGCTCGTTGACGATCGCATTTTTTTCGACCTTCGACTTATTCGGAAATACAGCATTAACCGCCAGATAAACATTTTCAAACACCGTGCGCCAAGGCAACAAAGCGTAACCCTGAAACACCACCATGCGATCGGGGCCCGGCTTAGTAATCGGCTCTCCGTTAATCGACACGGTGCCCTGGCTCGGATGGCTAAAACCCGACACCATATTTAACAGTGTTGATTTGCCGCAGCCCGAGTGTCCGATCAAAGTAATAAACTCTCCCTCAGCTACATTCAGATTGACGTTTTCTAAAGCCCTGTAACCGTTTGGATATTCTTTGTAAACATTGTCTATCACCAAAAAAGGTTTGCGGCGGCCTTTTCCCGGCTGGATTTGAGTTTTGGTGTTCGTCTGGTTTTTAGTGGTGTTGAGCATGGGTTTAGGAAATGGTGAGTGGGTGATTCGCAAAGAAAGAAGGAAGTTAGGGAGCGAGCAATGTACGGGATTTAACGGATGTAACGGAGGTCATGAAGAGGGAATTGCTCACTAGCAATTAACAGCTAAAAACCAACAACTAACAATTAGCAATTACCCTGTTTTTGTCGAACAAAAAACCGCTCTAAGCAGCTCTGCGGCCAGAATCCAGAATCACTTCAGCCATCGTGAAATCGCGTTTGATCGCGAGATTGTTGAGATAGCCGATCGGATCGTCAGCATTAAACACCGAGCCGTCAAACAAGCTGAGAGAACCGCGAGTGTAAGTAATATCAGCCATCCCCAGCTCTCGCGCCGCCGTGCTGAACGCACCGACTCGCACCACCCGTTCCAGAATTTCCACCCAGTTGCGCGGGAACACAGTATCGCCCCAGCGCGCCATCTGCACCATGTGCCAGAGTTGTTCGGTGCGACTTGGGCGGTTCACCCCATCTCCAGAGAACAAGTGGTGGGCGTATTCCCGCATCGGAGAAGCCAGGTTGCAAGCATTAGATTTTGGGTCGCCTAGTTGGATGTAACTCTTATCAGTAGCGACGTACTCCCTTCCCGCGACAATTTCCGAAACCTCGGCGGCGTGATTTGGATCGGCGCAATAGTGGCAAGCTTCCAGCAAAGCTTTGACTAGAGCAATGTGAGTGTTGGGATAAGCATTCGCCCACTCTTCCCGAACTCCGAGAATTTTTGCCGGGTGTCCTGGCCACAGTTCCAAATCCGTAGCCACGGTAAAGCCGACTCCTTCCATCGAGGCCCGCAAATTCCAAGGTTCGCCGACGCAGAAACCGTCAATAGTGCCGCCCTGCAAGTCCACGATCATCTGGGCCGGAGGGATGTTTTTCAGCAAAACATCGTGATCCGGGTCAATGCCGCCGGAAGCCAGCCAGTAGCGCAGCAGCAGGTTGTGCATCGATGAAGGGTGCACGATCGCCATACGGTGCGTTTGCGCGGGCGTTCTCTGGAGCATTTCTTTAAAGTCTGCCAGAGTGTAGATCCCTTGGTCGTAAAAGCGCCTCGCGAGGGTAATTCCGTTGCCATTGCGGCTCATGGTGAGGGCTGTAACCGTCGGAATCGGCTTCTCTTGGTAGCCCCCCAAGCTCAACCACACCGCCATCCCAGAGGGCATTTGGGCTGCGTCTAAGTAACCGGCGGCGATGCCGTCTACGATGCCGCGCCAGCTTGTTTCCCGCACGAGGTGGACTTCATCGAGTCCGTGTTTGGCAAATAAGCCTTTTTCTTTGGCGATGGCTAGGGGAGCGCAGGCGGCTAGGGGGATGAAGCCGAGTTCGAGGTTGACTTTTTCGAGGCCGTGGCGGGCGATCGCGGGTACTTTCCGTGCCCGCAGTTTTTTGACGCGCTTCTGCTGGTTGAGGAAGTAAATCATTTCGCTACGTAGAGCGTAGTAGCTGGGGTGCGTGACTACTTCCATCCGTTTGCGGGGGCGGGGGATGTCTACTTCGAGAATGCCGCCAATCTTCGATTCAGGGCCGTTGGTGAGCATGACGATGCGATCGCTCAACAACACTGCTTCGTCCACGTCGTGCGTTACCATCAGGGCGCTGATTTCGTACTCTTGGCAAATTTCCATCAACTTTTCTTGCAAGTTGCCGCGAGTCAAAGCATCCAAAGCGCCGAAGGGTTCGTCCAAGAGTAACAGTTTGGGGCGCAAAGCTAGAGCACGGGCGATCGCCACGCGCTGTTTTTGTCCGCCGGAGAGGAGTGCCGGTTGCTTCTCGGAGTGGGGCCCCAAGCCTACCATATCGATGTGTTTTTGGATGATTTCGAGGCGATCGGCTTTGGGTAAGCCATTCATTACCGAGTCTACGGCTAGGGTAATGTTTTCTCTGACCGTCCGCCAAGGTAGCAGCGAATAGTTTTGGAATACTACCATGCGATCGGGGCCCGGCTGGGTGATTCTTTGTCCGTCGATCGTCACCAATCCTTCTGTGGGCAAGTCCAAACCTGCCACCATATTGAGTAGCGTAGATTTACCGCAGCCGGAGTGTCCGATTAAGGAGATAAATTCTCCTTTTTTAATTTCTAAGTCGATGCCTTTGAGGGCTACGTATGTGCCGCCGTCTGACAAATTAAATACTTTTCCGACTTGTTCTACTGCAATCAAAACAGACATGATTTTCTTGCCTTTTTTGTAGGTTTGTTATTTCGCTAGATATTGATTGTTGATTGTTGATTGTTCGCTATTAGCTGTTAATACATAACAGCTAATAGTTAATACATTCCTGGATGCCTAAAACTGGTCTTTAAACTAACCAAAATACTTTGTTTGATCCCTCAACAATAGTTTAAAAAACTCGTTTCTGAGCCTCGGAGTTCGTAATTCCTGTAACTGTCAACCGTCAACTGTCAACCGTCAACCGTCAACTGTCAACCGTCAACCGTCAACTGTCAACTGTCAACAGTCAACCGTCAACCGTCAACCGTCAACTGTCAACAGTCAACTGTTAGTTATTTGCCTTGAGAAGGAGCAATCTTGTGCTGCAACCAAGCCATCATGCGATCGAGGAACAAACCAACAGCCCCAATGTAGAACACCGCTAACAAAATTTCGCTGATGTAGTTTTGCTGGTAAGCGTTCCAAATAAAGAAGCCGATACCAGTAATCCCCGACATCACAATTTCCGCTGCAATAATCGCCAGCCAAGCCAGCCCGATCGCAATTCTCAATCCTGTAAAAATGTAGGGAAGCGCCGACGGAAACAAAATATTCAGGTAATACTCTTTCCGAGTTAGTTGCAACACTTTCGCTACGTTGTTATAGTCATCGGGAATTTGGCGAACACCTTCAGCCGTGTTGATCAAAATCGGCCAAACTGCGGTGATAAAAATCACGAACAAAGCAGCAGGTTCGTTTTGTTGCAGTGCAGCCAGGGCGATCGGCACCCAAGCCAGAGGCGCTACCATCCGCAAAAACTGAAAAACCGGATCTAAAGCCTTGTTCAGCAACGGATTTGTACCTACCAAAACACCCCCAGCAATTCCCACAGCAGCGGCTAGAGTGTAGCCTTTTGCTACCCGTTCCAAACTAGCCAAAGTCTGCCAAAACAAGCCGATTCCGTAAGTTTTGGAGTTCATAAAAGGATACAGCAACAATACCCGCGTCCGTTCGTCAGTCCAAACGCTGATTGGTCCCGGCAGTTTGATCAGTCCTGTACTCGACAGGAATTGCCACACTAACAGAAATCCCAAAATCCCTAAAATTGGCGGCAAAATATTTGGTGAATTCTTCTGCCAAAACTCTCCCAACGCTCCTTGTGCAGCGCCTCGATCCCTTCGATTTGTACTTACAGCCATGCTATTAATCTCCTGTGTTTGCGCTATTTCTTTTGATCGTAAAATTCGAGACTAAATTATGGGAAGCTAAGACCCCATCAAACTTTTTTAAAGGTCAAACTCTTGAGGTAATCTTCTGGCTTTTCCGGGTTAAATTCTTTGCCATCAAAGAACTTTTCAATGCCGCGAGACGTACTTTTGGGAATGTCAGCATCAGCAACTCCGGCAAATTTTGCTGCGGCTTTCCACAAATCTTCGCGGTTGACTTTGCCGATAATTGTCTTAGAATCTGCCAAGGTGTTAGTTGGCAGGAAGCCCCAGCGCACGCTTTCGGTTAAGAACCACAAATCGTGACTCTTATAAGGATAGGAAACGTTGCCGAGGTCGTCTTTCCAGTACAGCGGGCTCATTTTGAAATCGTCGATATCTGGTTGACCGTCACCCATCATGTACTTGCCCTGGTAGGGAGGTGTTAAAACTGCCGGAGGTACGTCAAAGTAGTTTCTGCCAGAAGTAATGGCAACTAATTCGGCGCGATTTTCTGGTTTGTCGCACCACTGCTGCGCTTCGATTAGTCCTGCTAGCATGGCTTCGGTGGCTTTGGGATGTTTGTCTACCCAGTCGCCGCGCATAGCTAGATACTCTTCGGGGTGATCTTTCCAGATTTGGGCTGTGAGGGCGGACATGAAGCCGATGTCCTCTTGGACGATCCGCAGGGGCCAGGGGTCGCCGGTACTGAAACCGTCCATGCTGCCGGTTTTCATGTTGGCTACAGTTTGGGCTGACGGTACTGTTAGCAATTCGGCTTCTGTGTCGGGATCGATGCCGTTAGCTGCTAGCCAGTAGCGAATCCAAAAGTCTTGGTTGACTTTGGGGAAGGTGTAGGCTGCTTTGAAGGGTGTGCCTGCTTTTTTGAGGCCTTTCATGTAGTCTTGGGCCGCTTGGTCTAGTTTGAGCCCGATGCCTTTGCCTTTGTGTTTTCCGGCGATCGCAATTCCATTTCCTTGAGTGTTCAACTGGGCTAGAACATACATCGGAATTTTGACGCTACCTTTGGTAATCAGACCTTCACTAATTTGATAAGGCATGGGCATTTGCCACTGGCCTCCGTCAATGCCGCCGCCTGCAGATCCGATTTCTAAGTTGTCTCTAGCCGAACCCCAGTTGGCTTGTTTGGCAACCGTGACTTCGGTCATGCCATACTTGGCAAAAAAGCCTTTTTCTTGGGCAATAATTAAAGCTGCTGCTTCGACGATCGGGATATATCCCAAGATAACTTTCGTAGTTTCGATACCCTCTACTCTTTTCTCGTTGGCAACAGCAACTGCTGATGTGGCAGCGGGTACTTGGCTGTCAGCACCGGCAGTAGCACCGGGTTCTGGGGGATTTCCCAAACAGCCTTTGAGGAGTATTGTACTGACGGCAGATGCACCTGCGGTAACAATAAATTTACGCCGGGAAAATTGCTCTGAAAATTTTGTCATAGCCTAGGTTCGCTCCTATTCATAAATCTTCTGTAACGACATCACTGAAGTTTATCAAAGTGCTTTTTTCCTTCGCTAATTGGGTTTAGCGAACTATTATTAGCGCAGATTGGCAAGGAAGGAGCAAAAAAAATTATTGCTACCATAAGTTTTTCAACTCTCCTTGCTGGTTTGACTCTTTTGATTAACTCAATATCTCCAACGACCAAGTTGCGTTAACTCGCAAAAAGCGAACTCCACATTTTCTTGGCTTAATCATTGAGTTTACCGTACTCTTGCTGTAATTATAAAACAAATATTAAATTTAACTCATAAGTAAATCTTTTAGGAGTGCGCTATCGATAACGAACCGTTGGGAAGGGCGATCGGGTCTGCTTATCAAAACTGGTTCAAAGCAAGACCTGCTGGGTAAAGGTTGTAGCGAATGGCGATCGGGGGCAATTCAAATCGATTGTCAATAAGCTCTAAATATCTGAGCGATCGCACATTTACTTTGTTAATATATGTCTACTTTTTTTAAGGTGGCGGTTAATTGTAGTTTAGGATACAGACAAAATTTTGGTCTCATGAGTGATATCAATTCCGGTTGCACCGGAATGATAGAGGAGACGGCAGTGCCGTGTCCCTACCGTGATTAATTGTAGGGAAACGGCACTGCCGTCTCCTGATTGTGGGTAATCTAACCAGTAGACAGTTAGCATTCAATGCAAGCCATTAAAAAATTCTCGAACCGCAGCGGGCTGATTATCTGGCTGAACGAAGCTAGCCAGTACAACCAAATCGAGTTCCGGGAAAAATTCGCTATTCTCACATTGTTGATACGTGCCACTCTGCGATCGGTACAGCGAGAATTGCCCATCTTGCCAAAACCAAACTTCAGACACATTTAAACCTAAATAAACCTGTAATTTATCGATGCCACCGCTAGTAACAATGACTTCGATCGCAAAATCTGGAATATCCTTTAATTCTCCCACACAATAGCACTCATCGGGTTCTAATCCCCTGGCTTCTGCTTCATTGCGATAGGTGGTAGAACCGCAACCATGTAGATCCAAATCTTTAGCAAAAGCATAGATTTCCAAAAGGCGACCGATGGTTGTTTTTTCGCGTTCGTGTCTGGGAGATAGGGTCATAACTTCAAGGATTCCTTGGCAATAGGTGAGGCGCAGTCCCGGTACCTCTTCGAGAACAGAATCAATGGTAAGATAGTCCTGCCAACTGATTCCTCGTAGAATCAGGTGTTGTTCGGTTTCAGTATCGAGTTTTTCGAGAAGATTTGTGTTCATAGTTGAGCGGCGTTCTATGTTGATAATATTATAGACATAAATATATGTAGGTTGGGTTTCGGGACCTCAACCCAACTCTTTATTTAACATCAGGTGTTGGGTTTCGCTATCGCTCTACCCAACCTACTTTATCTATTTGAGAAACGCTATATAAAACATAAAAACCCGGTTTCTTCAAGAAACCGGGTTTCTGAACACCCAAAATTACTAATGCGTGGCCGTAACTACAAATTCGATTAATTGGGCGGGTCGAACCGGTTCACCGACAGAGCAACACCGATCATCGGTAGCGCTACACCAAAACAAATTAGCCACTGATCCAGATTCATCGGAGCAGTCTCAAATATTTGATTGACAAACGGAGAATTAGCAAAGATAATCTGCAAAATCACCGCCAGGACAATTCCCACACCGAGAGCGGGAGCGCCACTAACTTCTTCCTGAGAACCGCTGAATTTAGCAATCAAAGAAGGCAACAACTGGCTGAGACTCAACAGGTAAAAAATTCTCCCCATTACCAAAGCTTGAATAGCCATTGTGCGGGCGAGTTCGATCGTTCCCCAAGGAGCTTGGCGCACCCATTCAAACATTCCGAAAATTATAGTCCAGTTGTAAAGAGAAATAGCGATGATTCGCTTGATCCGATTTGTAGTCAGCAAAGGTTCGTTTGCCGATCGCGGTTGTTGCTGCATCACTCCCGGTGACTTCGGCTCAAAAGCTAGCGGCACAGTCATCGTAATCGAGTTGAGCATATTCAACCAGAGAATTTGTAGCGACAAAATCGGCAATTCTCGGCCCAGCAGTGTGCTGAGCAAAATTGTCATCGATTCTCCGCCGTTGACTGGGAGAATGAAGCTGATTGCTTTGAGCAGATTTTTGTAAACCGATCGCCCTTCTTCGATCGCACATTCGATCGACGCAAAGTTATCATCCGTGAGAATCATATCGGCGGCTTCCTTAGAAACCTCCGTACCACTGCCCATCGCAATCCCGATATCAGCTTGTTTGAGAGCGGGCGCATCGTTAACACCGTCTCCCGTCATCGCCACAATTTCGCCTTTTTGCTGCAAAGCTTCTACCAGGCGGAGTTTTTGTTCTGGGGCGACGCGGGCAAAAACTGAACCAGCTTCTACGGCTTCGGCGAGTTCGTTTTTGCTCATTTCGGCGAGTTGAGCGCCGGTGTAGGCGACAAGTTCCCTGTTATGTTTAGTTTTGCGGAATCCCATGCGACGGGCGATCGCCTTAGCTGTCGCAATGTGATCGCCGGTAATCATTTTGACTTGGATTCCAGCCGTTTGACAAGCTTGAACAGCCGCGATCGCCTCAGCCCGTGGCGGATCGATCATCCCCTGTAGTCCCAAGAAAATTAGCCCAGATTCCAAATCTGCATGATTGACGGAATTTTGGCTTTCGGGTACTACCTTTTTGGCTATAGCCAAGACGCGCAAGCCTTGCTTTGCCATTTCATCGACTTGATGGTGAGTTTGTTCGCTCGCGACTTCGGCGGGATTTCCTTGGGTATCGAGACTGGAACCGCAGCGGCTCAGAATGGATTCTACGGAACCTTTGGCATACAAAACTTTGCCACCAGTGGGAGTTTTGTGAAGCGTCGCCATGTATTGAAACTGAGATTCAAAGGGAATTGAATCCAGTCGTGGCATGGATTTTTCCAAAACTTGCTGACTCAATTCTGCTTTTTTGCCAACAGTAATCAACGCTCCTTCTGTCGGATCTCCAACGACAATCCAATCATCATCTTTAAATTCCAAGTGAGAGTCATTGCAAATCATTCCGGCTTGCAAACATTCTTGCAAAGTTGGAGCTTGACTGACACTAATTGGCAGTTGATTGAGCTGAATTTCCCCTTCAGGGCTGTATCCCGTACCCGTAACCGAGTAGGATTCGCCACCAGAATAGATTTCTTGCACCGTCATCTGGTTTTCCGTCAAAGTTCCGGTTTTGTCGGAACAGACGACTGTAGCGCCGCCTAGGGTTTCGACTGCGGGTAATTTGCGGACGATCGCGTGGCGATTTGCCATCCGGGAAACGCCTACGGCTAGGGTGACGGTAATGACGGCGGGTAAGCCTTCGGGAATAGCGCCGACAATCAGGGCGACTGCGGGTTCGACTGCTTCTTTAAAGGCTGAAACTCCCGCAGGAACTGGCCGCCCCAATCTGACGGCGAAGGTCAAGGTTGCCATTCCCAACACGAATAACAGCCAGTTTTGACTGAATTCGTTGAATTTGCGGGTTAAGGGCGTGGTGAGGTCGATGTGCCTGTCTAATAGTTGGGAGATTTTGCCGGTTTCGGTTTTATTGGCGATCGCAATTACAACCCCGCTACCTTGCCCAAAAGTGACAAAACTTCCCGCATAGGCCATGTTATCCCGTTCTGCTAGTGGCGTTTCTTGTGGCAGAACCAAGTCTCCAGACTGTCCTAGTTCCTTTTCGACAGCAACGGATTCCCCGGTAAGTCCAGATTCGTCAATTTGCAAGTCGCGCACTTTAACTAATCGCAAATCTGCCGGTACTTTGTCGCCGGAAGTCAAGGTTACTAAGTCACCAACAACGAGTTCTTTTGAGGGAACTCTTAATTTTTTGCCACCTCGAATGACTGTGGCTTCTGTAGTGACAGCTTTAGCTAGGGCATCGATTTTTTTCTCAGCCCCAGCTTCTTGGATGAAACTGATAATCGCGTTGGTAGTTGTGACACCCCAAATTACGCTAGCGTTGAGCCATTCTCCAATCAGTGCTTTGATTAAACCGGCACTCAGTAAGATGATCAGGAGGGGTTGGTTGAATTGCAGGATGAATTTTAACCAGGCTGGTTTCCCTGCTTTAACTGTTAGTTCGTTGGACCCGAATTTCTGTTGGCGATGGTTGGCTTCTGTCGGTTATAAACCGCTTTCCAGGTTGGTTCCTAAGATAGTTGCAACCTTGGATATTTCTAGGTAGTGCCAATATTGCTCTGCTACGTCTACATCGTTGGCGGCTCTTGATGGCATGATTCTTCCTGAATATTGGGGGTGTGTGAGGAGCTTCGATCGCTCCTTAATAGGCACGCTCAATACAACTCAGCGCTCGTTGGAGCGTGAATATATTGAGCGGCTTAATTGTTGGTTGATTACTTTAACGGGCTGTGACTTACATCTATATTACAACGGATGTGGTCGTTTGTGGCAAGAAATTTGGGGAATTATTTGCGGCGCTACATCTTGTTTGGGACTGGGTGGTTCAGGTGGGGAAAAGTCGATCGAATCCCTTGACATTTTGCAAATTTTAGGTGCGGTTGAAAAAAGGGAGGACACGGAAGTCACGGATACACGGATTCATTATTGAGCACGAGTCAGGAGTTATCGATCGCAGTTTATTTAAGGGCAGAAATTCCCTCGCCCTGGCTGTCGCGATGCCATCGCCTGCGATCGTTTTGACTTCGATGCCGGCTGTTTGACAAGCTGGGAGGGCTGCCAGATCAATTCATGACTCAATGCTATCAATTGCTAGTCTGCTAGCCCAAAAAACTGAGCGCCCTTTAGACAATAGAATTGAGATTTTGGGCGGCATCGTTCAATTGTTGAGTGCCTATTTTGGTTTGAGTAATCCCACTAGCGGTTTCTTTTGCTGCTAGGTTGAGGCTGTTCATCGCATCCACTACTTGTTGAATTGCCACGGCTTGTTGTTGAGCAGTTAGAGAAATTTGTTGATTGTTCAATACCACATTGTTAACAGCCTTTGCTACTTCCGAGAAAGCTGCTGCCGTTTCTTGACTGATTTTGGTTCCTTCTTCTACTGTTTTAGTACCTTCCTTTGTCACCGCTACGGTGGAATTTATCGCATTCTTGATATCATCGACTAGGCGGTTAATTTTCTCGGCTGATTTCTTACTTTGGTCTGCTAGTTTGCGGATTTCTGTGGCTATGACAGTAAAACCTTTGGCGTTTTCGCCCGCCCGGACTGCTTCTACTGAGGCATTCAGGGCCAGCATATTTGTTTGATTGGCTAAATCTGTGACATCAGTAGAGATATTGCCAATCTGATGGGTTTGTTCGCTCAATTTCAGAATTTGTGTCGCTATCGCCCCGACATTTTCTTTCAAAATTATCATCGATTCCAGGGTTTGCTCCACTGCTAGGGTTCCCTTTTCAGCGATCTTTAAAGCTTGCCGTGCAGATTCCGCACCAGCTTGGGCTTGCTGGGCTGATTGTTGGGAAGCCACGCCCAACTCATCCATTGTGATTGTCGTTTGATTTACAGAGCTCGATTGCTGTGCGGCTGTGCGTTCCTGTTGTTCCACTGTGGCCGCAATCTCTGTGGAAGAACTGGCGATCGTATTTGCTACCTGATTGATTGGTCGGATAATTTTATCAAAAACAAATAATACAATAAATGAACCCAATACTACAGCAACAACGGTACCTCCTATAGAAACAGTCGTCGCTAATTGCTCCGACTGTTTTGCTATTTTTGTTCTTTGAAGCAGTAGATTATCTTCTAGCTTAAGCATTTCTGCCAGCTTATCCCTGATTTCATCCATAAATATCTTGCCTTTACCTGAAATCACCAAGGCTCTTAGCTCTGGTTCTTTCCCAGCTCTTTTCAAGGATATAGTTTCCGCTAATTCCTCTAGTTTTTGCTGACCCAGATTTTCAACTTCCTCCAACTTGTTAACTTGTTCAGGGTTATCTTTTATTAACTCTTTTGTCTCATTTACTGTTTGATTAAAGGCGACGGTTCCCTTTTTGTAAGGCTCTAAAAATTCCTCCTTACCAGTGAATATAAACCCGCGCTGTCCTGTTTCAGCATCCACTAAATTTTTTTCTATGGCTTGCAAATTTGTCTTAACTACATAAGTGTGCGTTTGCAACTCAATAGCTTCGGCTAAATTATCCATACTCAATTTAGTGGCTAATCCGATGCTAATCATTAACAAAAAAATGGAGCCGAAGCCCAACGGAACTACTTTACTAAGCCGAATAATATTTTGCGACATTTCACTTTTTACTCCTTGAGTAGTTATTTGGTTTTGTGGGTAAGTTACAGCATCAATAAATTCCTGCTCTTTTTAACCCAAGTAGTTATTTAATTCCTAATAGTCATTCAGAATTAATGCCCCTTTTTTTGTGAAAAAAAACTTCCAGCGCTTCTTTTTGCTTTCCTTGCTTTACTCACTCAACCATTGACTCAGACTGATCAAGAAAAATCTGGTAAAACTTAATGTCGAGCAAGCTATGCAGGTCAAAGCCTTTAGGATTGATGGTGGTTTTACCTGCTGCGATTTTGTTGGATAAATCCTGTTTATTCGATTGTAGCGATAAATTCAGGAAGGAAACCCAAACATCGTCAAATTCTCTTCCCCACTCTTCCTTTCTCTCACTCTTCCTCTCTCCCGCTATTGATTGGGGTTCAAGTCGATCGCATAAATGTTACAACCTAGTTAAGCAACAAAATTTTGAGTTCATGGAAATAGTAGTGACGCTGGTGCTGGGTTCGGTGCTGTTTGTCTGGGGAATGCGGTTCGGGCGAGTGTTAGTTCGCTCTGGAGTGACGGCTAATGATTTGTTTAAGGGCAGAAATTCGATCGCCCTGCTGTTTTTGGGTTTTTATATTGCCTTGCTGCTACTGGCTCTAAATCTGCCTCAAATGCCTGCTTTGCCGATCGAGTGGCGCTTTCACGGGATGCGAGTTACTTGGACTTTGCTACGAGTGATGCTGATGGGAGTCTGCGGTATTGGGTTTAGTATAAGTTGGTTGACGGCGCGATCGCAAGTAATCGCAGTAATTTTAATTTGCTTGTTGGGATTGGGAGGATTTACAGGCACTGAAAACTATTTTATGGCGCCCATTTACGATGATTTAATAGATAATTTGCAGCCAAACGGTGTATTTCGACAAACATCCAACAGCAGTTGCGCCCCCGCCGCCCTAGCAACAGTGTTAAGGCGTTGGGGAATGGATGCGACGGAATCGAGTGTAGCGCGTTTTGCCGGCACGAGTCGCTTGGGAACTTCGATGCCACAGTTAATAATAGCAGCAAGAGCTTTGGGCGTAAATGCGATCGAACTAGCGCCGACTTGGGAGCAAATTCAGCAAATTAATCGCCCCGGAGTGCTAGCAGTTTGGCTGTTAGACGGCCCTCGGAAGCTACCGCACGCGGTGGCTTTGCTGGGAATGAATGACAGTGTAGCTGCCATTGGAGACCCGGCGCGGGGCAGGATTTTCTATTTAGATAGGGCAACTTTTGCCCAGATTTGGCGGCAGGAATACGTGCCGATTTTCCGTTCGGCGGATATCTTGTTAAGTGACAAACAAGCGATTGACTATTTGAGTAAATTAGGATATAATAGCGGCGATTTAAAAGCAGATATCGAGCGCTTTCAAACAGATAAAAAATTGCAAGTCAGCGGCAACTTAGACCGGATGACTGAGTTAATGTTGAGCGGCAGTTTTTTGGAGGGTGTGCCGAGATTGGATGGGAAATAGTTATTAAAAAAAATATCAAGGGCAGACGCACTATTGACCGACCTAAAATAGGAATCATGCGGTTTTTTCTCAAACATTTTTTGAGTCATTTGTTCATAGCGATCGCCAATATTTGATCGCCCCAGCAGATGATCGACGATCGCACCTTGGTAGGGTGGCTGCATGAAATTACCGTAAGCGTAGGCAGTTGCATCTAATTCCTCCTATATTCTTACGGTCGATCACACCTTGGCAACCCCTCACCGTTTTTGACAATTGGGAACAGTTGAATCGCTCATTTTAGGCTCAGACAGCTTGACTTCCCATCCAGGTAAATTCCACCAATTAACTCGCTGATTCGGCTGAATCCAGAAGTTTAGTTGCACGATTTTGCCATCCTCAAATCTGAGTTTGGGAAAGGTAGGATAACTGGTATCATCGGTTTCGCGGTAAGTGCGTCCCAGGTAATTCATGCAGGTCGTTAATCCCTCATCAATTCCCAATTCTTCCACTCCTTTTCCCTTCAATTTCGCATCATCGTAGGTGAAAGAACCGTTGAATGAATTGCCCGCTAACCCGCCTTTGCTAACAGTGATGGTGAAATCGTAGGTAACTGGAACTGCGTAGGCTTGGGTTGCAGTTACAACTGTGCTCAGAAGAGTCGTGGCTATGGCCACCGATAGTTTTGAAATTGCTCGCACACTCGCATCCCGAAACAGAACAACACTATAAATTTCGCTTTCAGCCATCGGGAAACTCCTTAACTACGCTTCTGTCGTAAGTGATTTAAGCTATTCTACATTTAAACTGTGTGTCAAAAATCAATAAAACTCTTGTGGGACGGGCTTATAGCCTGTCCAGAATTTCCAATTTGAATGCGTAACAGCTTACCCGATATGATATCATAAGCTATCAGTTAAATGCGATCGCAGCCGAGTGCCAAGCAAACAAAAATTACCGCCTCTGCCTAATCCTGTATACTTTTTTCCACTGAAAACCCCAAGAGAAACCACTCGTATTTAATCGCCCAGAATTAACTCAGTAGATTGAACAATATTCATTCCCGCAGCCGCAAATTTTTGATAAGCTGCATCTGCTTGTTCCGTAAAATCAACAACACCCGGAACAACCACAGGCGAAGTGCAATCTTCCAGCAAATAAACCTTCTTTGCCAAATTCGGATCTCGCGTCAAAATTTCCGTTAACAAATCATCAATTGTCCAAGCAACGCAGTGACTTTTGGCTTGTCCGGCAATAATTACTGCATCAAAATCGAGCAATTTATCAATAAACTTAGCATTCTTTTCCGCAATCGGATAACCGTCGAATCCATCTAAAACTTCAGGCCGCAAAACAGAATAGTTTTCTGTTAGTGGATTCCCGCCTTTGATTTCAAAAAGTGCTTGGCTGTTGCGCGCTATAGTATGAAAAAATATTGCTTCTTCCACCGCCGAAACCAGCGCGTGTCCGATGCCACCTAACATCGAGTGATAAGGCCAAATTGTTAGGGGATATTTCCCATCGGCGCTAAGTTTTTTGACGTAGTGGCAAGCCTGTTTTTCCAGTGCTGAAAAATTGCCCCCGCTGATGCTATCGGCGACGGCGGGATTGACTTTCCAAATACCTTTTTCTACTTCTTCGAGTGTAATAGAAGTTGCGGCGGGTAGGGGGTGTTCGCCTGCTTCATTGATCCAAAAGATTGGATGAAAAATTTGCATGGCGGTGTGGGTGTCCATTGTGGGTGCAATGGTTGTAATTGCGTTTAAATTGCGGTAGATAAATTCGCACAGTCGCAGGTTGTCATCAACTGCACCGCTACCGGAACGTCCGCCAACAAATAGTTCAAATTCGGGCAAACAAAAGGTATTTTGGGCATCGATTATCAGCAAACAAATGCGGTTTGTGTCGCTGGATGCTGACTGAATGCTGTGCTGCTTTGCCCAATCTTTCGCTTGGGCGGCGCGTTCTCGGTAGGGTACTCGCCAGACTTCGCCTACTTTTTTGGGGTCGAAATGTTCGGGGATTGGAAGTTGGGCTTTTGGTGTCATGACGATCGCTTGTAGGGTAGTTTACAGCAATAATTTAAGTTTGGAGTATAATGCTGATAAATATTTGCGGGTTAATCATGGCAAAAGAACGAATCCAAGATTATGCTAGGGTAAAATTTAAACGCATAGTGTTGTTTTTTTTGATCGCACTTTTGCTTGCTCTCTTGATTGTAGCAACTAGATCTGCCTACATTCAAGATGTTTTGAGAACTCTGTTAATGCGGATTGAGGATTTAGGCTGGTGGGGGCCAGTGGCTTTCGTAGCTACTTACAACTTGGCTACTGTGCTGTTTGTACCGGGTTCGGTACTGACGCTGGGAGGCGGGGCGATTTTTGGTTTGTGGTGGGGTTCTGTTTACGTCTTTGCGGCTTCGACTTTAGGTGCTGTATTTGCTTTTGCGATCGGGCGCTATTTGTGCCGCGATCGCGTGGTAAAATATATGGAATCTCACCCCAAGTTTAAAGCTCTCGATCGCGCTGTTTCCCAACAAGGATTAAAAATAGTTTTTTTGACTCGTCTTTGTCCTTTATTTCCTTTCAATTTATTGAATTACGCTCTGGGAATTACTCAGGTTTCTTTGAAAGATTACGTGCTGGGTTCCTTTGGCATGATACCGGGTACAATTATGTACGTTTACTCCGGTTCTTTGGTGGGAGAGGTTGCTGCGATAGGCACGGAAACTCTGTATGCAAGTCCTCAAGATTTCGCCATAAAATGGTTGATTAATATTATCAGTTTTCTTGCTACAGTCGCTGTTACTGTCTTTATCACTCGCATAGCCAGCAAAGCTTTGGAAGAAAGTATTTAATTAGGAGGATTTGTGAATGCCGCAGTCAAAAGTCGATCGCGTAACTGTCCCCCCGATGGACGAACACAACCAGAAATTAGTCTCCTATTTGCATCCGCCCGATTGGGTGAATCCGCAGCCGGCTAGTTCTTATAATTTAGTAGTAATTGGCGCGGGGCCCGCTGGATTAATTGTTGCTGCGGGTGCCGCAGGTTTGGGCGCAAAAGTTGCTTTAATTGAAAAACATTTGATGGGCGGCGACTGTTTGAATGTCGGTTGTGTCCCGTCAAAAGCCATGATTCGATCGGCCCGCGCTGTCGGCGATATCTGGCATGCGAGTAAATTTGGCGTTAATGTTTCTAACACTCCAGAAGTAGATTTTGCCGCAGTCATGGAACGGATGCGCCGGATCAGATCGGGAATCAGCGATGTGGATTCAGTTGAACGCTACCAGCACAAATTAGGAGTCGATGTTTTCTTAGGTTCCGGTAGTTTCACTAGCAATTCTACCATAGAAGTGGCCGGTCAAACTCTGCGCTTTAAAAAAGCAGTAATTGCCACAGGTGCAAGGGCGCGACAACCACAAATTCCCGGCTTACAGGAAGCTGGATATTTGACAAATGAAACCGTATTTAACCTCACTCAAAAGCCTCAGCGTTTGGCCGTAATTGGCGCTGGGGCAATCGGCTGCGAATTGGCTCAAGCCTTTCGCAGGCTGGGTTCGGAAGTCGTGTTGCTGCACAAAAATGCTCATATTTTGGACGAGGAAGATGCGGATGCTGCGACAATTGTGCAGCAGGTTTTTCTGCGGGAAGGAATTCAACTAATACTTGAATCCCAAATATCTCGCGTTGAGCAAACAAATTTAGGCAAAGTAATTTATTATCAATCGCAAAACCAGGAAGCATCGGTAATAGTAGATGAAATTATTGTGAGTGTGGGGCGATCGCCCAATGTGGAAGGATTGAATCTGGAATCTGTCAGCGTAGAATACGATACACAAAAAGGCGTATTTGTCAATGACAATTTGCAAACTACCAATCCCCGCATTTATGCCGCTGGGGACATTTGCATGAAGCATAAATTTACTCACGCTGCTGATTTTGCCGCGAGAATGGTGATTCAAAACACTCTGTTTTTCGGGCGCAAAAAGCTCAGCGCTTTGACGATACCTTGGTGTACTTATACAGATCCGGAAATTGCGCGCGTCGGAATGGGCGATCGCGAAATTCAAGCCCAAGGAATTGATGTCGATACATTTTTGATTCCTTTCGATAAAGTCGATCGGGCAATTATTGACGGCGAAGAGGAAGGTTTTGTGAAAATTCACGTCAAGAAAGGCAGCGACAAAATATTAGGTGCAACAATTGTAGCGCGACACGCTGGCGATATGATCAGCGAGATTACATTGGCAATGGTTAACAATATTGGTTTGGGAAAGATTGCTAGCACAATTCACCCGTATCCGACGCAAGCGGAAGCAATTCGCAAAGCTGGGGATGCGTACAATCGCACTCGGTTAACGCCGTTTGTGAAAAATTTGTTCAATAAATGGCTGGCTTGGACGCGGTAATGTGAAATGTACCGAATCAACACCAGATAAAATTGAACCGTAGGGGCGGGTTCGCCAACCATCTCTGGGAAAAATGAATAATCTCGCAAACCCGCCCCCACCCGATCGCAAATACAAATCTAGCCTTAATGTATGGGATAAAATGTTGATGTAAAATTGGGCGGTGGAGGGCGGGTTTAACAGATTGTTCGATTTGTGTTCGAAATGTCGGTGAACCCGCCCCTACGAAATGTGCGGTTTTCAACATTCCCATTTACGTTTCTGTTTCTGTTTCAAATCCAACACCTTCATACAAAAGTGCGATCGGCAAATCAAACCCAATACTTGATAAAGTGATAATCTCCCCAGCATTGTAAGAATAGTACAGCCACATTCTGCCTTCTCCCCGACAGTAACGCTCAACAAAAATCTTTTGTGAATCAATCAAGATATACTCTTGCAAAGTCGGAATTTTCAGGTAACAAGTAAATTTTTCATCCCTATCCTTAGCACTTGTACTAGGGGAGAGAACTTCCACAATTATTTTAGGATTCTGAATGAATGTGCGGGAATTCAAGTCTTCAGGATCGCAACTGACTATCACATCAGGATAGTAGTAACGGCTTTGAAAACTGACTTGCAATTTCACATCTGACACGTTCATCCGACAGCCTCTGGAACGCAGATGCGGGCGCAATGCAGTGTAAAAGTTGAGTGCAAGATCGTTATGAGGAATTGTACTGCCTGTCATGGCAAAAACTTCGCCGTTGACATATTCGTGGCGAATCTCTTGTTGAGCTTCCCATTCGAGGTATTCCTCAACGGTCATTTTTTTGGGTGCTTGGGGAATGGCTATCATAACAATTTTTTTTTCAATCTTAGTTTGATTTTAGCATTAAAGTTGGTTTGAGCATCACCCGCAGTAAACAAACCTTTTGAATCGACATAGCAAACCGAATTAGCATTAGCATAAAGATAATTAATTTGCTTTCAATTAACCCAATTCTTGTAATCGCGCTCTTCCTGCATCAGTCATCCAGTCTCCTATAAATTTAGAACCCGAATATTTCCGCTCATCAATCAATCCTTCTTCTTTAAGTGCTTTAATTTCGTTAAAGTACGGACCAGGCGTTTCTGGATGACGGATACTAAGGTAGCGGTCAATTTGATACCAATACCACTTACCATCATTTTGAGCTACCAACTGTAAAATTTCTTTTTTAATTTTGGTTCTCATAATTTAACTGCCAAGTAATATTATATCCTGCAAGTAGATTCGCGCGTGGAGAGTCAGAAACCCGGTTTCTTTGTAAAATTTGGTGGGGATGTTGAGATTATCGCAGAAACCCGGTTTCTTGGATGTCGCGCATTTAAGATATGTCACATTTTACGTTTAACTATGTTAACCTAATTGCGATCGCCAAACCCAAACAAACCCTGCCTTAAAAATCCCCTTCATCTACTTGAAATACCGTCAATCCCAAGCTTCGCCACATATCAACCACCTGCTGGCGATCGTCCAACACAAACCTCACATTATGTTTCCCTGCAATATGCTGCCAGTAAAACTCCTCCTTCATAATTGCATCCTTCCTCATATCCCCAGTTTTCCGCATATAAAGACTGTGATAATTCACCTCATACTGCTGCAACCATTGTTCAGTTTGAGGCTGACAGTCATCGGTTCTTCCCGACACTACAATAATATTAGCGCTGGACTGCCACTTGCGGACGGTATCTAAGACGGGCTGATTCGGTAAATCGCGATCGCACTTTGAAGCATCAAAAGGATTTCTACCATTGAGAAGTGCCAGCGTACCGTCCATATCTACAAGAATTGCATCCGGCAAATCCGGGTTATATTCCGGCGGCGCAACCGGAACCCGCACATACTTATTGTACATCTTCAAAATCACATCTTTCCCCACCGAATTAAGTCTTTTCAAATCCCGTTTAATACATTCCTCCACCGGAACTTGCAGGAAAGAATCATTAACCTCAACGATAGCTTTCCCCTTCACCAACTGTTTGATCTGCTCGATGTGAGGCCCGAAATTAGTATCATCAACAATTACGTGCTTGCCACTTTCCAAAGCCATCAAAATAACCGTATCTCTCAACTGCAAAATAAACTTTTCATGCGCCGGCGACCAATGGGAAGCATGAGCCATTTCTCTCAACAAATCTTTATTCGTCCGCACCCATCTTGCAGGTTCAGACAGCAGCAATTCTCGCGCAAATTGAGATTTTCCCGAAGCAGGCAAACCGACAAGTACAACAACTCTTTTCATTGCAATAAATAATAGTAACTGGTAGGGTGCGTCGCCCTCAAAAATCTCTAAATTTCATCGACAATCTCATGGCGACGCACCTGTGCCTACTGGGGAGGCTGGAAATTGTACACTCGCATCTTACTTGATGCGACTACAAATCATCTAGCGGTTAGTTTACAAACCTAAATTGATGTAATCCAAACCCAATAACTCCTCTATCTTATGAATTGTAACATCGCGCAGAGCTTCTTTCACGCCCGCAACTCTGCGGTTTCGCAAAGAAAACAAAATCCCCGAATACGGCAAATGTTTCACAGCCAGCGCAAAATCTTTCTGCACTTCGATATGTTCTTTTTGTCGGTAAACCTCCTCAATTTCTTGGACTAACAATTCATATTTTTGCTTAACTTTTTGATACAAATCAATCCACTCAGGAAAATAAGCTAAAAACTCTTCTCCTTCATTAGTCAAAATAATTTCGATCATCCGGCGCGTAGAAAATCCTTCGCGAAGGTGAGAAATCGCGACGTACTGGGGAGACTTAACTTTAACTTTGTTGAAGTTAGCATCGCAAATAATATACCCTTCCGAATCCATCGGATCTAAATGTTGGGCTGCTTCGATGACTTCTTTCCAGCTAGTTAAAGGATAGGATGCGACTAATTCCCAGCCGTATTTTTGGGCCCAAAAGCTCCGATCTATTTCGAGGAGTGTTTGAGTATTGCGAACTCCATGCAACACGATTTGATTGTTGGCTTGTTGAACAACTATTCTATTGTAAGGTGTCATCAACTCAAAGATAAAACAATGGTCAGTTTCTGTCGGCAATTGATATCCCAATTCTTGCCAGACTTTCCAAAACAGTTCCGCAAAGCTGAACCCAAAACCGTTAACTTCGCCCGCTGCGTCGGGAGTGCCGCTAGATTGAACTCTCCATTCTCCTTGATAAAAATAAAGTACAGTCAAAGAACCGTCTAATTTTTCGTAAACCTTGGCATGACTCCAATCAATTGCCGCGGCGTGGCCTTCCCCGTAATTAAAAAATTTGTCGTAGGGATAAGAAACAATCTGCCAATCTTGAGACTCATCTAAAATAATACCGCGGCACTGCTGGACTATTTTTTCTCCCAGGGGAGATTCTATCTGCGAGTATTTCAAACAGACTAGATTGGGGTATTGGCGGTGGCGGGTAACTTTGATATGATAAGTTTCGCACAAAGTTTCCAATCCGTGCTGGCGTAAATACTCTTGCAGTTCCACGTTCGACTCCTAAGTTTGTCGCTTGCTCTATTTTATCGGCAACTGTATATTTTGGCGAATTTGTAAACAAAAATTAAACTATTTTTTCTGGGAGCCATCTGATGATTTTTGTATTGTGGAGTATCGTTGTAAATAGGTGAATGCAGTTGGGGACAAAAAGGGAATGTTTCAACATCTAGGACAAAAACAGTGAACAATAAATTATTACTTTTGGCGACTGCTGCGTGCGTGTTGACTGCTTTAGTACCTGTATCGCGAGTTTTGGGTGCGGGCGAATTGTCGCAGCGGTTGCCGGAAACCCAATCTGTGGCTGTAGCGGGTACTGCTGTCCCGGTAAGTCAAATCTTGGCAAAATTAAAAGGCAAAACACAAGTGCCGATTTTTATTCCCACTCGGCTTATTGTTTCGCGGAAGCTTTACTATTACAGCCAAGCGCAACCAAATAGCTATGCTATTTCAATAGATTATACAGCAAATTGCCGGGGTGCGGGAGCTTGCAATTTTGGGGAAGTTCGAGCTCAAAAAGGCGGTGAATTTTCTAAGAAAGTAGAAGGGGTAACTAAGACTTTAAAAAATGTTAAACTTGCCGGCGGAATGAACGGAGTTTTTCACAACGGTTGCGGTGCTTACTGCACGGCATCTATTCAGTGGAAAAACCAGGGGTTTATGTATACCATATCAATTAAAAACGGAGGAGAATCGGATTTAATTTTAACAGCTAATTCTGCTATTTTAGCGAGAAAACGTTAAGTTTTGCAGTCTTGAATACAGGAAATAATTATGTAGGGTGCGTCTTTTGGGCGTATCTTACTGTTATTGTATGATATGGCAGTTAGAGTGAAAAATGAGGTATTGATATCAAGTCAGTTCGATTGACAACGATAAAATTTTGTTCATTATGCGGACTTTAGTCCGCGCTATGAACCTTTTTTATGGTGGTAATCTACCGGACAGGATATGAGCAGTCAATCCTTCAATTTCTCAATCCATTAATCTAAAACTTGTAGGGCGAAATCGAAGTATCTTAAATTTAAAATCGATTGACTTCTCACCTGTTTTAGAAAGGCTATAAATGTTAATCGACAGCAAGCCGCAGCCGAATGTAATATGGTTTGTTATACTTATCTACTTGGAGGGAAATTATGATGAGGGGAAGATGGCTATTTGGGGCGATTGTTGTTGGTGTGGTTACTGCTTTGACGATCCTCTTCGATGGCTTCGCTAACGCAGTTTTGATACCATACTCAGCCCTAGCAAGGACAGAAACGCAAATCACAGAAATTCGCTGGTTTAATTATACTTCTCAAGATGGCTGGCAATCCGCCCAATTTATTGTGCCCGATCGCAATACTGCACAATCTACCAGCAGCCGCAAGCTGCGCCTCTACGATGTTCATATTGCCAAGATGTTTGAGATTTCGCGTTTTTTGTGCGATCGCGATCGCACTTGGGCCGGTTACAATTGGTCATACGGAGCCGCCAATGGCAACATTGACATGGGAAACTTCAAAATTAGCTGCAATCTCGCCCGTACCACAGCCACAACTTACGGGTTAGGGAAACCAGAAATTACAGTAATTCGCCGCAATTTCGACCTTCCAGGCGGCCAGCCATCTGTTGCTGTAGAAAAATATTCTATTCCTACTCTGAACGTTGAGAAAACTAGAGTTGTACAATGGAGAAACTTTGTCCAAAAATTTCCCCCAATTCCCAACAATTCAGGTACAAATCAAGCTAATACTCGTTTTCCAGTAAGTAACATTTCTCAGCAAATCAAAGGCAAAACACGAGTACCTGTTTTTCTACCGAGCCTACTTCCTTTATCTGACACTCAGCAACTTGATTTTGATGTGCAAGCTGGCTCCCACGGTTACATTGTTGAAATGTATTTAGGCAAAGACTGCCGCGGCGGAGCTTGTGCTTTTGGCACAATCACAGCTAAAAAAAATGAACCGTTTTCGCCTCCATCGCAATTGCCTAGGGATACTTATAGAAGCATTGAATTAGCAGGCGGAATGAGGGGAATTTATTTCCAAACTTGTGGTAATTACTGCATTTCTTATGTGGAGTGGCAAAGGCTGGGTGTACTTTACCGAGTAAGTCTCAAAAATGGAAGGCAGTCAGAAGTTGTTGGGATAGCAAATTCTGCACTTCAAGCTGGGTCACGTTAATACTATTTTAGATTTTAAATTTGAGATTTGGTAATAGCTATCACTAGACTTGAATTGCCTTTTTTCGCAAAGAATCTAGAAATTATCTGCGTCCATCGGTGTTTATCTTTCTGGCATCTGCGGTTGACCGATCGAACTTGTGATTTATGCAATAAGTCCACTGTTGATGGTAAGCTATTAGGTGGCTTGAGAAGTTCGATCGCAATTACATTGCCCTTTTCCCCTTATTCCCACATTTCTCTCCTCAAATCCTGCAACCTGGGAGCAAACTCTTCAGCTTGCACCAGCTTAGGCCCGATCGACCCTAGGCAAATCATACAGCGTCGGCTGCCTTTCGCTCTCCAGGTCGATCGGCTCAGTTTTATCCCCCTAATTGTGCCAACCAGCAATTAAAGTCCCCACCTGCGGTACGCTAGATCAGGTCAATATATTGGCTGATTTCAAGCTATCCTCCAATCGATCTTATGTCCCCAACCACATCTGCCCCCTCCCGAACCGTCCGCATCGGTTCCCGCAAAAGCCAACTCGCTCTAGTGCAAACCCACTGGGTGCAAGAACAGCTACAGAAACACTTCCCGGAACACACTTTTGAAGTCCACACCATGTCCACCCAAGGGGACATAATTCTTGATGTCGCCCTCGCTAAAATCGGCGACAAAGGACTTTTCACCAAAGAATTAGAAACGGGGATGCTCAACAATGAAACGGACTTTGCCGTTCATTCCCTCAAAGATTTACCTACCAATTTGCCCGAAGGTTTAATTTTAGGATGCGTCACCGAACGGGAAAATCCCGCTGACGCCTTGGTAGTTCACTCCAAGCACAAAGACAAGCAACTAGATACCCTCCCCGCAGGTTCCGTAATCGGCACTTCTTCCCTGCGGCGGCTGGCTCAACTGCGGCACCATTTCCCTCATTTTGAATTTAAAGATATTCGCGGCAATCTCAATACTCGACTCGCTAAATTAGATGATGGCGGTTACGACGCCATTATTTTAGCAGTTGCAGGATTGGAAAGATTGGGAATGGGTGATCGCATCCACCAAGTTATCGCTCCCGAAATCTCCCTTCACGCCGTCGGACAAGGTGCATTGGGCATCGAATGCCGCGCTGGAGACACAGAAATCATGGCAGTGATCAAAGCTCTCGAACATACGGAAACCGCCCAAAGATGTTATGCCGAACGCGCATTTCTGCGGGAATTAGAAGGCGGCTGTCAAGTACCAATCGGCGTCAATACCAAAATAGAAAACGGTCAATTAACCTTAACCGGAATGGTATCGAGTCTCGACGGCCAGCGCTTCGTCAAAGATACTGTTTCCGGCGCTGCCGAGACTGCTGAAATGCTGGGAATTGACCTCGCTCACCGCCTGCGCGAACAGGGAGCCAGCGAAATTTTGGAGGAAATTTTTATCGAAGTTAAACGCGGTTCCTAAACCAATTCAGCATTTATTTGTCAATGCTTTTAAACGCGAAATATCGCCTTTTATTTAAAAATAATAACTGGCGTTTCGCTTTGACAAAAATGAGTAAATTAGTAGTATGTTTCTAGGTGTTTGATGGGAATTTTAGAGAAAATTGCGGATGATTTCACAAATATCTGACTAATTGAGGACTGCTGTTGAGAAACCAGGTTTATGGATGGATGCCAAGGTGCAAAGCCTAGGATTTTTCGGAAAAACCGGGTTTCTTGGGTCTTAGTCTGATTCTTGTCAACATACCAATCCAAAATCTACAATCAAACATCCCAAATAAATCAGCAATCTATTTTAGGGAAAGGCAAAAACATGAGCGCTAGAGCAACTCAATTAAAGCTGGAAGTGAAAAAAGTTCAGGAACTTTATCGCAAAATGCAGGCAGACCAAAAAGCTTTGCAGCAGCAATTGAAAGAGTTCAAAACTCAAGCAGGAAGTTTCTCGGATGTCGTCGAACAAATCTTGCCGTCGATAGTTTCAGTTTACGTGATGGATTGGGATACAGAACAAGAAATTTCTTCGGGAAGCGGCTTTTTTGTATCGCCGGACATAATTGTCACTAACTATCACGTTATCGAAGATATTGCGGATGAAGATTACTTCTATGAAGAAGATGAAATCGAACAGGTTTTAGTAGAAACTAATGACGGAAAGTTGAGATTGGCCGAGGTGGTGTTTACTGGTAATGCTGAAGAAGATTTAGCATTACTTTTGATTAGCGATTTTACCTTCGATCCGGAAACAGGGGAACAAGTGGAATCTCCCCAAGAACATCCTCCTTTAGAGTTATCTTTTGATGTGAAAGTGGGCGATCGGGTAATTGCGGTGGGTAATCCTTTGGGACAGTTTGCTGCAACTTTAACTCAAGGTATTATTAGTGCAATTCGCGAACCTGACGAGTCTGAGGAAGGGGAGGAAGAGGATCGGGTTGCTGAGGTGAAGGTGTTGCAAACTGATGCGGCGATTAATCCGGGAAATTCCGGCGGGCCGCTGATTAATATGGCCGGTCAAGTGGTTGGGGTGAATGTGTGGGGATTGGAGGATGCTGATAGTATTAATTTGGCGATCGCTTCTGAAGCTTTGGATGACTTTTTAGCTGGATTTGAGGAAACTTTTGAGGAAGATTCTCAAAATTAGTCGGGAATTGTTGATAGATTTTCCAGATTTGTAGGGGCGGGTTGACCCAGATATTTGACACCAAACGACAAATGATCAAAACCCGCCCCCACCCCACCCATAAATTAACAATTAATTGAATTTAACGCTGAGGTGAGGATGATTGTTCCGGGTTATTTGATAAAAACCCCATAGCTTTTTTCTCCCCAAATTTCAGGAGATGTAGGTATTTAGGAAAAAGCCTTTTATTTTTACGCACAGTGCGAATTTTTGTAACAATAATTTACACGATCGCCCCAGCGACATAGATAGTCAGGTACAGTAGGTGCGATCGCTCTAGCAATTGGCAGTGTTTGTATCCCAACTATCTGCCGGCATCCGATATGGCAGAAACTCCATACTTCCTACCTTGAAAGTCGATTGCAGACTGGAGATTTGAAACTTGAGATTTGATATTTCCTTCACAGCCTCGACTAACTGTTTAAAGGGATCGCTAACATTTTTTGCTTAACCACCGACAATAGAGATTTATACTTGTTTTTGGACAGCGCGTTAACATTGTGTCCCTCGCCATTTAAACTTAATCTAGACTAACTATCCCAAGGAACACACAAAAATAATGCGAATTTTATTTGTATCTGCCGAAGCAGCACCCCTGGCCAAAGTTGGCGGCATGGGCGATGTCGTCGGCGCTTTGCCTAAGTTTTTGCGGCGCATGGGACACGATGTCCGCATCTTCATGCCCTACTACGGCTTCGTTCCCGACAAAATGGACGTTCCCAAAAAACCTGTTTGGAATGGGGCGGCGATGTTCCAAAATTTCTCAGTCTTTGAAAGTGTTTTGGCGGGAACCGATGTACCTTTATACTTATTGCAACATCCATCTTTCTTGCCGCGCCGCGTTTACGGTGGTTTAGATGAAGATTGGAGGTTCACTTTTTTTGCTAATGCTGCCGCTGAATTTGCCTGGAATTACTGGAAACCCCAGATTATCCACTGTCACGACTGGCACACGGGGATGATACCTGTTTGGATGAAGCCTGACCCCGATATCAGCACGGTTTTTACTATTCACAATTTAGCTTATCAAGGGCCGTGGCGCTGGCGTTTGGAACAGATGACTTGGTGTCCTTGGTATATGCAAGGTCACAATACAATGGCTGCTGCAGTACAGTTTGCCGATCGCGTAAATACAGTTTCGCCAACCTACGCCGAGCAAATCAAAACCCCAGCTTACGGCGAAACTTTGGAAGGTTTGCTGTCTTACATCGGCGGCAAAGTTTCGGGAATTTTGAACGGAATTGATACAGAATCTTACAACCCAGCAACTGACAAGTACCTCCATCAACAATTCAGTGTTGATACGCTAGAAAAGCGCCCAGCTAACAAAATTGCCCTGCAAGAAGAAGTCGGTTTGGAAGTGAATAAAGGTGCCTTTTTAATCGGCATGGTGACGCGGCTGGTAGAACAGAAGGGATTGGATTTGATCATTCAAATGCTCGATCTGTTCATGGCCTATACCGACGCTCAGTTTATTGTACTCGGAACGGGCGATCGCTACTACGAAACCCAACTCTGGCAAATGACAGCCCGCTATCCCGGTCGGATGTCCACTCAATTGCTCTACAACGAAGCCCTCTCCCGTCGCGTTTACGCAGGCTGCGACACCTTCCTGATGCCCAGCCGTTTCGAGCCCTGCGGCATCAGCCAAATGCTCGCCCTCCGCTACGGCTGCGTCCCAATGGTGCGCCGCACCGGCGGTTTAGTTGATACCGTTTCCCACAATAACCCGATCGACAATACTGGTACTGGTTACTGTTTCGATCGCTACGAACCCCTCGATTTGTTCACCTGCATGATCAGAACTTGGGAAGGTTTCCGCTACAAAGATAAGTGGAAAGAACTGCAACAGCGCGGCATGAGAGAAGATTTTGGGTGGGATATTTCTGCCAAGAAATATGTCAATTTGTACAGCGACATTTTGGGGATATCGCCCGAAGAAAACGCACCGGAACCAGAACCCGAATTGAGCGGTGGTAAGGGTTAATTGGTAATGAGTAAGTTGACAGTTGACAGTTGACATTTGACTGTTGACTGTTGACTGTTGGCTGTTGGCTGTTGGCTGTTGGCTGTTGACTGTTGTTATTTGTTATTTGTTATTTGTTCTTTGTTAGTTGTTAGTTTTTTGCTCCAATGCCCGATGCCCAATGCCCAATGCCCAATCCCCAATCCCCAATGCCCAATCCCCGATGCCCAATGCCCAATGCCCAATGCCCAATTAATCAACAAATAAATCGAGAGGTAAATGGCCGTAAGTCCCGCTAACTCCATCTTCCGAGGAAAATTGACACGACACTAAAACTCCTCGGTAAGTTCCCGGATAACCATCAACATAATAGGAACCCTTCAAAGTATTGAACTTAATATAAACCGAACCGGTAAAGGTCGAACCAGTATTTGGATCTAAAACAGCTTGATATCCGAAAGCTTTCAAATAAGTTTCTAAAGCTAAAAAACCCTCATCCGTCGAAGCAGCGCAAACTCCCAGCATTTGATAATCCGACAAACTTGCTACTAGCAAAATCGCTTGACGTAACGCCTGTTTTTCCAGCGGCGACGCTACAGATTGCATATCCAGACAAGTAAAATCTTTGAGGATTTGCTGTGCTGCTTCAACAGTCAGGGTAGTCGGGTTTTGAGTAGACATGAATTGCTCTGATATTTACCAAAAGTACGATCGACAATCTGGCACTCGTCAACGAATTTCTGCTATTGCAACCCTCGATCGACGGCGGTAACAGTCGCGCCAGCCCTGATTATAGCCTAATTGTGGATCGGGAAATCATTTTGGGCGATCGTCTTCAATGGCTTAGCCAACGCCCGAATCGCACAAAAAAGCTAGTAGTTTTTACCCGCGTTTTCAAGTTTAGATCAGTCCGCGTTTTTTCAGCCTAGCTAGTGCATCTTCTGCCGCATTTTTCTCAGCATCTTTTTTGCTTTTGCCTTTACCTTCTCCATAGAGTTTCTCTGCGACATAAACTTTAGCGAGAAATTCCGGCTTGTGGGGTGTGCCTCCTGCTTGAACTGTCACGTATTTAGGGGGAGTCGTGTCACCGTTGGCTTGTACCCATTCTTGAAAGCGATTTTTCGAGTCTACAGTCGATCGAGTTTCCACCACATTTTCGGGAACAGAATCAAACATTTGCCACACAAACTGGCTAACTTTGTCCATATCTTGCGTATCGAGATAGTAAGCGCCAATAAATGCTTCAAAAGTGCTGCTGAGCAAATTTGGATTAGTAATCCCACCTTCTCGATAAGCTCCTTTTCCGAGCCGCATTTTTAAATCTAAATTGATTTCAGTAGCAAATCTGGCTAATTGTTTTTCATCTACTAGGGCTGAACGTCTGCGAGTCAGTTGGTCTTCTCCCATTTCTGGATGGCGCTGATAGAGATATTCGCCGCTGAGAAAAGTCAGCAAAGCATCGCCGAGAAATTCTAAGCGTTCGTTGTCTTCTTCGCGGAACGTGGGGTTTTCGTTAACGTATGAACGGTGGGTGAGGGCTTGGCGCAGCAGTTTTTCATTTTTGAATTCGGGAAGGGTAATTTTGAGTTCTTGTGTTGGATTAGTTAATGGCATAGGAGTTTGGTAATTGTTATTACTTTTACAGTTTGGTGTTATTATGTGGACATGAAAGAGCCGCAGATAGCGGTAGGTTTGGAGAATCTAGTTTATCAAATAAACTGGATTTTTGCGATCTGCGGCGGGGTAAATTTTAACAGATATCTGGCGCTTTTACCATTAGCCCGTTAGCCCGTCAGTCCGCCAGGGGTTTTAACCCCTGGCTCATAGCTCAAGTCCTCTTAAGAGGACTGAAGATTGTATTTTTTAACTGTATGTCAGTCGGTTTTAACCGACTTTAGCTATTAGACAGGGAATTCATTCCCTGGCGGACTGTGCAACTGTGCAACTTCAAGCAGATAATTTTTCTGCTTCTATTGACAGCTATTTTAAATTTTCAAGTTGCGGTTTCAATCCTGCACACAAACTAGACAATTCGTCTACATAATGAAAGTTATCCTCACCAACGAGCTTAATCAGTTTTTTGCTGGCACTTTCGCGCCGTGCAAAAACGATGACTGTTTTACCCAAAGCCATCAAAACTGCGATTAAACCTGCAAAGTCCCTATCTCCTGAAACTAGGATAATTTTGTCAGGAGAAGGCTTAATTGCAACTCGTTTAATACAGTCAAACACCAATTGTTTATCTACACTATTTTTGCCTGAATTGCGAACTGGAACGCCTTGAAAACCAATCTTTTCTAGCTGATTTTTGGCGCTAACTTGATTTTTGTGCTGCGGGTTATAGTAATGTATTTGGCAATCTAAACACCCTTTTGATTGGGCAAAAGCGACCACTAATTCACCTTGCTTTGGATTTAATTGGACGTTCTCACCATCCGAAAGTAGAAAAACTCGCTGAGACTGGCTTTTTTGTTGGGCTGTGGTTCGATGATTGTCCGCCATTGTATTATTTCCTAAAATTAGGTTGACTGGACAGCCTCGACATATCGCGCATCTAGCATTAATGGAGTTTTGTCTGTGGATTTGCTCAAAAATGAACATCTCGGCACAGGAAAATCTGTTACCACAAAACACTGTGACTTTGTAGGGATTTGATTAGCGTCTTAGCTACAGGGTTTACAGAACTGGAACGAGTTTAGTAGCAGCCCGTTGAAGGGAAATGAAACTCAATAATGTTTCGATTTTCTCAAGCTTGTATCAACTTGTTAAAACGACATTAGACTTACTTTCCGCTCAACGGGGTGCTAGAAACTTGCCCCAGTTTTATAAACCGTGTAGCTAAGACGACTCAATCAACATTCCTTGATTTTGAATGCGATATTTAGTTTTAGCTGTGCTTTGAGTATGGCGTTTTAATTATGGGATGTCAAGTATTCGGTAAAAATTATTTTTCTGACATCTTTGTATATCTGAATGGGGTTTCCACCCACCTGATACCGCCAGTTACGCACCCTCAGAAACCTGGTTTCTATGAGTTTTGGCCACGAGTCACGAGAAATATCCCAAGAAACCCGGTTTCTCGCCTGACAAGTACGATCGCCCACAAGCCCCTCTGCCCCCAGGCCCATCCCGTTTATCTCCGGCATTAAAAAACCAAATGTAAAAATATGTTGCAATGTTTCTACTCTTGTGTTAAGTTTAGTTACATAAGGTTGAAATTAAACGAGGTTTCTGGTCATGGAAAACAAAGACGCAAAAGTTGGCTTCACTGAGTTTGCTGAAACCTGGAACGGCCGTTTGGCAATGTTGGGCTTCGTTATCGGTCTAGCTACCGAATTCCTCACCGGTCAAGGCATTCTCTCTCAAATTGGTTTGATGTAATCAGCTTAACTGCATACAATAGCTGAAATTCAGTCGGGCGATCGACCCCATCACAAGTGCAAAAGCCCCCCGCTAATAAGTCCCCTTCACTTCACACGGAAGGGGCTTTTGCATTTTTTATCACAAAATCCAACAGATTGCACAATCAAAAATCTTTTCCGTCTCAATATTTATCGCGAGACTAACTCCAGCAAACTAAGCAATTTCTACAGAATCAAAAATCCTCAATTTAGGAGTCAAATTCGCAACCTTCACCAAACCGTCGCGTTTGTGAGTCCGCGCGCTGTTACGTAAAATCATCTCCGACAGATCCGGCATTTCCTGCCAGCAGTGCGAGCAGAACCAGTAAACGCGATTGTGGCGAGCGTGGCGGAGCAATTGAGAGGAGCAACAAGGGCAACTATTCATGATATTTTAAACCTTTTTTGAAGATATGGAGCGATAACCCAATCATTAGAGAGATTCACGAATGCCTGCACATCTCAATTCCAGGCACCAAAATAAAAAATCTCTTTCACTCACAGCTTTGAGCGTCGCGCAAGTAGCACTTTTGGAGGCCCAAGAGTAACACCACAATCAAAAGCTGAACGCTCCAAGGAGCCCAAGAGAAACCCCAAATAAAACAACCCAGCCCGGCCCAAGCCACAAGAACAAAAATATCTTGAGAGGTTTGCCAGTAAACCCAGACTGCTGCCAGAGAAACTATTAGTAGCAAAATGTAAGCTGAGGGCATAGTCGTCTTCTCCCAATGTGTCTGCCAACAGTCAGGAGCGATCCCTGACGTTCTGCTTAAACATAAAACTAAAACCTGAAGAACTTATGAAGACGAGTGAGTTGTTACAAAAAGTAAAATAATCCTGCTAGCTTATATTTTCCCGATACATCAGTAGGAATACTGTTCTCATGGCTGAGGCCGAATTCGGTTAAATGAACTCACTACCCATAGGGATTTAGGCATCCCTAATTGGTATCAATTTCACCCCAATACCGACAGGGTTGAAACTGATACCGGACTGAGGTTTTTAGTCTTAAGCTGACAGGACGAAAGGTACGGCGCCTAAGTCGCTACATATATGCTGTCCGATCGCCCCGATTGGATCTAAGGAACCATACCAAGAAACCAAGTTTTTTTAACTCTCTTTGCCTGCAAAACTACTGCTTGAAAAGCTGCACAATTCAATGCGCGCGATCGATCTATTCTTGCTCCCAGCCCAAAGCCTCAGCGACCTGAGCCGCCAAAAACATCGGTTCAAAAGGCTTAGCAATCACGCTCACCACCCCCAAATCAGCGAACATCCGCCTGTCCCCAGCCAGAGCCTTAGCTGTCAATAAAATTACCGGAATGTGCTGCGTAGCATTATTAGCTTGTAACTGTAGAAAAGTAGTAGGCCCGTCTTGGTCGGGCATCATCACGTCCAATAGAATAGCATCAGGCTGTTCGGCAAGAGCCTTAGCAACGCCCTCGCGGCCCGAACTCGCTGTCAGGACTTCCCAGCCCCCCAC
The DNA here is from genome assembly GCF_036701775.1 of Microcoleus sp. N9_A2. Classification (NCBI taxonomy): domain Bacteria; kingdom Bacillati; phylum Cyanobacteriota; class Cyanophyceae; order Oscillatoriales; family Microcoleaceae; genus Microcoleus; species Microcoleus sp. N9_A2. The sequence goes on from NZ_JAUBRH010000026.1 coordinate 44,702, forward strand.
CAGTTCAAGACTGACTTGAGCTACTTCCCGAATATCTTCCGCATCGTCAATAACCAAGATGCGCTTCGCAGTCAAAATTAACATTTTTTTATGAATGAGAACTGATCATAGATTAGAGGCGAAATGTGAATATTTTGTAAAGCAAATTATCTTACCAGATCGGACTGTACAGTAAATTTTCAAAACTGTATAGCAAATGTTGAAGGAAGAAGGAACAAGGAAGACCTAAGTTGCCATCGACAGCCAGGGTTTCAACTAAGAACTTCCTAACCGTCTGGCGCCGTTGCTGTAAAATATCCCACCCAAAAACAGCCGCTTTTCGACCTCAAATTGTGCTTTTTGCCCGCAGTCCCCAAACTGCAGAAAAGGCTGAGATTGTTTATCGATGACTTGATCGAACAATCTGCACAAAATCAGTAACTTTGGGTACACCTGCGTAGAAATTAACTTTCAGTTGCCAGCCCCTCCCTCAGAAGTGGCAGACTTAAGAAAAAAGTGCTGCCCTCCCCCACAACGCTCTCCACCCACATCCGCCCCCCGTGCTGCTGTACGATACTGCGACAAATAGCCAGCCCCAAACCAGTACCTCCCTTCTGGCGAGAATCAGAAGCATCAACTTGTTGAAAGCGTTCAAAGACCATCTCCAGCTTGTCTGGCGGAATACCCCGCCCTTGGTCTTTCACAGCAATCACGATGTACCACGAGCTCGGAACTGGCAAGTGCGGAGGCGCGGCGGCAGGCTCAGGAGACAACAAAGACGAAGACGACACCGACTTGTGCGCTGCTTTTTCTGCCACATCCAGATTGTGGGTCAACTCCCCACTCAGCCAAACAGTAGCGCCGGAGGGAGAAAATTTTATAGCATTACTGAGTAAATTTGTCAAGGCTTGAATTAGCCGATCGGGAACAGCTTGCAATTGCGCCCCCACAGGCTTCACCGACAGAGTAACTCCCGCCTGCTGAGCCATTCCCTGCATCTCGTCAGTCGCCTGCAACATCAGCTCAGCCACATTGCAAGTTTGTTTGATGACAGTGCTGTAACTCGACTCCATCCGCTCTAAATCCAGGATGTCGTTGACCAACCGCACTAAGCGGTCAGTATTAGTGACAGCAATCTCCAGCATCCGCTTAGCTTTCTGGGGGTAAGCGTCCAGCAGGCCGCTGTTGAGGAGGCCGAGGGCGCCGTGAATCGAGGTCATGGGCGTCCGCAGTTCGTGGCTGACCACAGAGATGAATTCATCTTTCATGCGCTCGACGGCAAGCCGCTCCGTGATATCTTTAAAATTCACCACAGCTCCAATAATTTCGCCTTCTTCTCGCATCGGAGCAACAACGTACTCAACCGGAAAACTGCTGCCGTCTCGCCGCCAAAAAATCTCATCGGTGACGCGCCGCGCCTCTCCGTCTTCCAAGGTGGCTAAAATTTGAGAACTTACCCGGTTCGGCAGCAGTTTGTCCGCCTGCTGTGCGGCGCAGTGTGGGACAAGTTCAGAGCCTGAATTGATGTTTGTTGCAGGTGACAGTTGCTCGATCGCCTTTGAGAATTTTTCATGTGAACGGTGTAAGCTTTCATAGACTGGTCGATCAATCAATTCCTTCGATTCACACCCAGCCATTCTCACCGCCGCCGGATTGACAAAAGTTACTTTTCCCTGTTTGTTCAACCCGCAAATTCCTTCTCCTGCGGAGAACAAAATCATTTCTGTTTGGTGGCGGAGTTGTTCAAAGGCTTTTTCGACTCGCTTGCTGTCGCTGATGTCGCGAGCGATTGTCGAAATGCCCGTTAGCGCTCCAGTGGCGTCTTTAATTGGAGAAATAGTCAGAGACACATCTATCTGTTGGCCGTCTTTCCGCAAGTGCACGGTTTCGTAATGGTCGATGCTGGCTCCAGCCCTAATATTTTCCAGAATTTGGGGCATTTCCTTGGGGCGTTCGGGTATGGCTAAAATCTCGATCGACTTCCCCTTGATTTCCGCCGCACAGTAGCCGTAAATCTTCTCTGCTCCTGCGTTCCAGCTCTGAATTGTCCCGGCGAGGGTTTTGCTGACGATGCCGTCGTCGGAAGACTCGACAATCGAGGCTAAGCGCACGAGTTCGTCTCTAGTTTGCTTGTATTCCGTGATGTCGCGGCCCAAAATCACGATACTTTTGCGTCTGCCGTCGGGGTGAAATACGGGTACTTTAATCACGTCGTAGATTTTCACAGTACCGTCCGATCGGGGAATCATTTCTTCCCCCCTAGAAAGCTTACCTTTTGCCCACGCTTCTCGATCGCTGACCTCGCACGCCTGTAGGGCCTCGCGGTAAAAACTGCTGAGTTCTCCTAGCTCAGAATCTGTGAGGCCGTGGTAGTCTATTTTTTCTAGCTCGAACACTTCCAATATCGCTTTATTTGCCTCCAGCCACCTGCCCTCGTGATCTTTGAAGCAGACAATATCTGGCATGGCATTCATCAGCGAGTCGAGATAGGAGTTTTCTGGCGGTACAGCTTCTACCTCCGCCCGCTTGGCGGTTTCCCGTTGCAGGTTTTCGTTTGCCGTTTGCAGCGAATCGATTAACAAACTTTCTGTAAAAGTCCTTTCTTTAATTGCTTCCTGAAGTCTGTGGAGTTCTAGCGACAGCCGCCTGCGGGCCAACAAATTCTCTACCCGCAAGTGCAGTTGGGTGGGTTCGACGGGACTTAGACTTACTATCAAATCGTCTATTCTGCGTTCGAGTTGTTTTGCCTGCTGCGAAAATGGCTGCTCAGAAAGAGCAGGCGTTTGGGATTTACTAACAAGCAAAAACGGTAAAAATATCGGCTCGGCGGCAGCTTTTAATGATTCTACCAGCGGCCCGATGCGATCGAAATTTGCCTCGTCGAGAATGCACAAGTCAAAAGCGATTTGGGGAAAGGGAAATTCGGAGTTGGGATCTAAAGCGCGATCGAGTACAATCACCTCATGCTCGATGTTGAGGTGTGCGATCGGCAAATTAGGTTGTTGGTGGCGATCGACCAATAGCAAAATGCGACTCATTAGTTTGTTAATTTCCCACTGACTAATGATGTGATGTTCGGTAAATTCACCCAGTCTCAGGTTTGTAGTGAGGACTTCAGTCCTCATAAGACAGAGGACTGAAGTCCTAACGCTCGAACCAATTTTATAGCGGTAGAACGACCGGACACAATAGGACTAATGACCAATGACCAATAACTAATGACCAATGACAACTGTCAACTGACAACTGTCAACTGTCAACTGTCTTTTTACGGCATTCCGATCGGAATCAAAGCATCTTCCGGCATACAGGTAGAGTAACGCTCCCCTTCCGATAAAACTGCAATCAGCCTCACCTGCCAGTCGGGCATAATCTGCAAATCCGCCCAGGGCACTGCTATCTCCAAACATTTATCCAATCCCACTTGGGCCCGGCTGAGGCGGGGCTGCCACTCATCCCCCTCTCCTGCTTCGTGAAACGCAATTGATTTCGTCAGCAAATTAACCTCTAACTGATGGTGGAATCGGTAGTTTAGCGGTGCTTCGTCGGGCAAACCCGACAGCGGAATCCGACTGTTTTTCATCGTGCGATCGGGATAAAACCAGAACAAATTTAACTCTGGAGGACAATCAATTCCCGGCCGCACCCCTGCCTTGAAGTCGGCGCGAATGTAAAAATTCAAGTGGTCAACCCCGTACCAAAGCCGCTGAATTGCCGAACTCCGGTGCATCGTACCCCTTGCTCCGCCAACTTCAATCCGACCGGCTTTGTCCCAATCCTGTTCGTTGCCGATACCGTCAATCACCGGGTGAATAAAGCTCAGCGGCTGGTGGTCGCCTTGAACCTCATGCACCTCTACTTGCCGCCGCACTTCCGGGGGTACGGGCTCGCCAAGAGCCTCGTAAATCGCCGCTACGTGTTCGCGAAATAGCTGGTCGAACATAGCATCTTGGTTCGACGTGTGGCCTTCGCCAAACCACCAGAACCAGTCGGAACCTTCGGCCGCATAAAGCGCTTCCCAAGCTTCTGGGTTGCTTTCTTCTGTGGCCTCTGGATGGTTGGCCAGCATTTGTCTCGCCGCCCCTAACAAGTCCCAAGCCCGATTTTTCGCGGGATCGCCGATCCAAGTTGTCAGGGAACCGTCCACCCAGGAACCGGTGTGCAGTTGGGCTGCGGGTATTGTTTCGGTTGCTGGGAATTTGTCGAGAAATTCCGAAACTGTGACTAATTTGATATCTGGACTGTCGCTGAGAGTTTCATAGAGCGATTCTAAGAACGGTTTGCCGTCCTCGGGATAGAATTCCCAGCAATTTTCGCCGTCTAGGGCGATCGTCACCAACCAGGGATTTTCTAAAGCTGTTTGGCCGTCGGACTGTCGGTGTTTGAGAGTTCTGCCGATCGCCTCCAAGTGTCCCACCAAATCTGACGCTGCTTTTTCCGGTTCCATCGAACCGTAGGTAAACCCAATCAAATCAGACAATCTGTGGTCTCGAAATACGATCGCCAAATCGCCATCTGGAGTTTCTAAACGATAAGGGCGATACAACAATTCTGGTTCGCAAACATTCCCCGCCCCATCCCGGTTAAAAAACTGTTTAATTGTCCACCCCAATACTGCCTCATCCGAGACAATCCATTTAAAACCTTGTTTAGCAATGTAGGGCAAAATTTCCGGGCTGACTGCTTGTTCCGACGGCCACAAACCGCGCGGTTGACAATCAAACCTTTCTTGATACATTTCCCAGGATTTTCTCAAGTGTCTGGGAATATCTTCTGCCCACTCAAACCGGTGTTTTGGCAGCGTCATGTTAGGAATAGCTATGCGCCCGCTGTTGGTATCGGCAAGCAGCGGCAAAATCGGGTGCGTGTACGGGGTTGTGGAGACTTCCAACTGTCCCTCAGCTTGCATTTTTCGGTGCTGGGGAATGATTTTGGCGAGGATTTCTTTTTGTTTTGAGTAGATTTTTTTTCTGTCTACCAAACTAAAATTTTGTCCTTGTTTCAGCCACCCTGCAATCTCGGGGTCGTCCCAAAACAGCGGGTCCATCCAAGCTAAATTGTGCCAGGCCAGCAAGTCGCTAAAATCCTGCAATTTCCAGTTTGCCAAACACCACTGAATGCCTTGTTCCTGCCGCTGAGTGTAGAGTTGAGCGTACCGGGGATGTGGCTGAATCAGGGTGTGGTAATTGGCGTCAAAGAAGTGTTCTAAAATGAACTCTTGTTCTTCGATATTTAAATTTTCTACTGGCTTTAATGTCACCGCCAAGTAAGGGTCTAATGCTCTGTCTGCGATGCAGTCTTCTATCTGCAAAATTAAGGACGGAACCAGGTTTACTGTTTGATGTAGTTTGGGATATTTTGCCAAAATCAGCACTAAATCCAAGTAGTCTTTGACTCCGTGCAGGCGCACCCAAGGCAGTCGGTATTGAGCCTCTTTTGCTGTAGCGGATACTCGGGATTTATACAGCGGTTGGTGTTGGTGCCAAATGAAGGCTACGTAAAGGGGGTGAGACATCGAATTTGGTAATGGGTAATTGGTAATTGAATTTGGTAATTGGTAATGGGTAATTGGTAATTAAATTTGGTAATTGGTAACAGTCAACAGTCAACTGGTAATTTGTAACAGTCAACAGTCAACTGCCAACTGTCAAACGTCAACAGTCAACAGTCAACTGCCAACTGTCAAACGTCAACAGTCAACTGTCAACAGTCAACTGCCAACTGCCAATTGCCAACTGCCAATTGCCAACTGACTAATTACATTACCTGTTCGACTTCGGCAATTTCTGGGATAGCCTCGCGCAGGCGACGTTCAATGCCCATTCTCAGAGTCATTGTGGAACTCGGGCAAGAGCCACAAGCTCCTTGCAGTCTCAGGTGTACCACTGGGCCGTCAATTTCTACGAGTTCGACGTTGCCACCGTCAGATATCAGGTAGGGGCGCATTTCATCGAGAACTGTTTCGACGTTATCTCTGGTTAGTGCTAGTGTCATATTTCGCCTCTGTGATGATTTCTTGCAGTTGATGAAAGTTAGATTTGACTCAAGGACAGCATTCTCAACCCGCGCGGGATTTAAGAAACCGGGTTTTTTGATAAAATACTTAGGCACTCAGGTGAGCCCGCGGCAGGAAACCCGGTTTCTGTCACGCTGATGCTCGATCCCAATTCGCTCTCTAGTTCGATCGTAGCGTTACTTGCCGCCAAATCAAGTTGATTCTGATACGTTAACCAAAAAAACCCGTTTTATTTAAGAAATCGGGTTTTTGATCGCGCTACACTACTGCTGGTTCTAGCAGTTTGACATGGGAGTAGTTGAACTCGGTTGTTGTCAGTTGACCTTTTTCTTTTGCTCGAACTACTTGCTTTGTCATGACATAATAGTCGCCTATCTTCTCAAAGGTATCTTCAAATTCGAGTTCTTTGATGATTTCGTCGGTTTGAGGGTTGCGGAAAACGGCATCGTAGTGGCTGGCCAAAGAACCTTCGGGTGTCTCTAAGCTTTTGTGCGTGTCAATTACGAAAGCCATGCGGCCCATCACCCGGCTGACTTGACAAATTGAGAGACCTCGGATTTTATAATTCGATCCCATTGAGTCGCCTTGCACCAAGATGTCCACAGCGTCGGTGCTGTCTTTCTCGCCCAGGGTGAAGCTATTTTTGCCGTGAGATTTTTCAAATGTCGAGCGCTTGCGGTGGGTAACAATGTCCCGCATTTGGGTGTAAACGCTCTGCTGCACTTCCTCATCTTCAATGCCGCTGACTTCCACGCTCATGTCGGGTTTGATGGAAACATGACCCGTATATACTTCGTCGCCCTGTTTGAGTTCAATATCGGCACTATAACCGGGAAAATTGGCATCCCAGGTATAGCGGTGTTCGTAAGCAGCGCGAAACAAATCGCGAGCGTTGGCTTGCTCTGTCATAAATCCCTCTTTCTCTTGACACCCATCTAGTTTAGCTTAACCGCGAGAAGCCCCACATTCACTGGGTAGGGGAGTTACCCGCACTCCTGGCGAGCACTTCTTGGGGGTGCTGCTGGGCTGGCAATTAGGGCGCCACAAGAATTTACTTTCTCTATCGGTTGCTATGATTTGAAAATAAAGTCCCAAAATACCTGGTTATTGAGAGCGCGATCGGTCGATCGCCAGACACCAGTCTTAGTTATATCGATTCCGGTTGCACCGGAATCATTGTTGACTGTTGACCCTTCGACTTCGCTCAGGGCATCGCTGTTGACTGTTGACTGTGAGTCAAAAAAATGAAAATTGCGCGAATTATTTGTTGGCAGCTTGATTCGACTTTACGCCCGACGATGAAGCGCGGATTTGATATCATTCCGGCGCAGCCGGAATTGATATTATGGGTTATGTTGAAAAAACTTGTGTCCGCTTTTTAGGGGTTGCACCCGCAGGCAACTATTAGATCCCCCCCCTTAATAAAATGCTAGAAACTGTCTACAAACACTTAGAAACATTGCAGGAACAAGCTAGGGAATTGCCACATCCGCAACAGGCAATTTTCACAAAAATCTTGGAAAATTTATCAAATTCTCTACATGAAATAGCAGGCAGCCACTTGTTTGAAAGCGCGACATATAACGCAGCAAAGCTGGTTGAAATCGAAAAAAATAATCGCCTATTGGAACGCACTGTAGCCCAGCAAGTAGGGCAAATCAGACAGCTACGGGAGCAGTTGGAAAAACAAATCAGCCAGCATCGCAGGGACAATCAAGGGTTAATTAAAAGCGAAGCAAAACTGCAAGCTATGCTGCGTAATTCTCCCGATCTAATTAGCATTGTTGGCTCCGACGGGCGAGTTCGATACCACAGCGGAGCCCTACAGCGACTTTTGGGTTACAACCCAGAAGAAAGAATTGGCAAATTTCACGGCGAGTTAATCCATCCAGACGATTTGCTGGCTTGGCAGACGTATTTTGGTAAGTTGTTAGAATTTCCAGGAATTGGGGGGGCAATCGAATATCGGAAACGCCACGCTGACGGTTCTTGGATCTACATGGAGTCGATAGGTAACAGTTTGCTTTCCGATTCTAGCGTGCAGGGAATTATAATTAATTCGCGGGAAATAGGGGAACGAAAGCAAGCTGAAATCGCAGTCCGAGAGTCGGAACTCCACTACAGAGTTATGTCGCAAATTACTTCGGATTTTGCCTATTCTTTTAAGGGACTGCCCGAGGGCAAGTTCGCCTGCGAGTGGGCGACAGAAGCTTTTGAGCGCTGCACCGGGATCGTTCCTGAAGAATTAGAATCGTTTGGTTGGTGGAACTCCGAACTCGTTCATCCCGACGACAGGGAAATGTTAATTAAACAGTTAGAAGGCTGTACTTTTAGCCGCACTGGAGCTAATGAGTATCGCATTATTAATCAAAAAGGCGAGGTGCGCTGGGTGCGGGACTACTGGCAAGTGGTGTGGGACAAAACTGCTGAACGGGTTGTCCGTTTGTGGGGCGCTTGTCAGGAAATTACCGATCGCAAGCAAGTAGAATTGAAACTGCAACTCGTTAACCAAGTTTTGCAAGCGCAGATAGCATCGGCGCCGCTGGCGATTAACTGTACCAGCAATGACGGCAATACCGTTGTTTGGAACCGCGCCGCCGAACAACTTTTTGGCTGGACTGCGGCTGAGGTTTTAGGGAAACCTTTACCGAATATTCCTGAAGGCCAAAAGCAAGATTTTTACGCGCTGCTAAAGTCTGCGTCTAATGGCAAGCCGCAAAACGGTTTGGAAATATCTTTGTTGAAAAAAGACGGTAGTTCGATCGATGTTTGGCTGTTTGCCGCACGCGTGCGAGATGCGGGCGGTCAGGCTGTCGGCAGTATCAACATATTTTCTAATCTTTCAGAACGCAAGCGCATAGAGGAAGAGCGCCAAAAACTAGCAGCGATGAAAGATATGGAGGAACCTTTTTGGGCGCGCTATGTCAGCCCTCAAAAAACTCCGAAAAAAAAGGGAAGTGGTTCAGTTGACAGTTGACAGTTGACAGTTGACAGCACGGGTAGCGACCTCTACCTGGAAGGAAGAGGATTGGAGTAATGAATAGTCTTCTTTTAATTTCTCCCGATCAGGCTTGGGGCTTTAAACCAATTTTTTCTGGTAATTATATCAAGCACAAGTTAAAAGCATTAAAAGTGTGAAAGTGCAATCTTATGCTTGCCATATCCTTTCCGGTCAAATAACCTATTTGATGGGAGTCGTTCGAGCGGACATAATCTGATAAATACACCGGGCTACTACGTGTAGTAGTTGCTATGCTGTACTGTGTATAGCAGTTGACAGTTGACAGTTGACAGTTGACAGTTGACAGTTTTTAAACTGCATCAAACCGTTGATGCTACAAGGGTCAGGGATCTATTCATGAGCTTATTTCTGTCCTTACCGATGTGGCGATTGCTATAAAACTATAATTCCCTAAAAATAATTGATGAACCAGCTACCGAATTTAGTGAGGGAATCTATCGATAAAGTGTCAGCTTTTTCCAGGGTAAAACTTGTTGGAAGGGTAAATATGAGACTTGTTAAATACGCCACTAGAAGGTTTACTGATGCCCAGATTTTTCCTGACTCCTGAAAGTGGCTAACTCTGCGTGAGTTTGGCAAGCTTCACTTAACTCAATGTAATCTAAGATATTGGAAATTACCTGAGAAAGGTGGATAGCCGAACGGTGAGCTTCTTGGATAAAATCTCTCTCTTCTATGGGATCGTCAGCTTGGTCGTCTATGGTTAGTTGTAGATAGCCGATGATGTGATTTAGGGGAGTGCGGAGCTCGTGAGAGGCCTTCAACAAAAATTGCTTTTTGAGCTGGGATAGTCCTTGTACTCGCTTGCTGCGCTCTTGGTAGAGGGTGGCGAGGGCGATCGCACTTCCTACTTGCTCGGCAAGTTCTTGTGCGAATTCGATCTGGCATTGAGTCCAAGGTCGATCGGCATTACCCTTCCCAGACGATCGACCTTTGCACTGATGCAAGCTAATTATGCCGTTAGGTTGCTCTTGGTAAGCGGTAGCCACCACTAGCAGCGACTGCGGCCCAAAATGGTCATTAGCTGCAAAGGAGTCTACTACCACCGGTTCGAGGGTGGCTAGAGCTTGAAGGAAATGAGGTGCTGCTGTGAGCGAGATTTCCATTCCCAGCATCGGTAAAAATGGTTCTTGGCAGTATTCAGCAGCTACTTTGACTTGCAGGCTAGAACTTTCATAGGGACAAAGGATACAGCGGCTGACACCTAGTGTTTCTCCCAGACTGTTAACTGTTTGCTGCCAGATGGTATTGAGATCCAAGGTTCGACGAATATTTCTGCCAATTTGGAGTAAAAGCTTTTGCGATTGAGCTGATATTTGCTGATTCATAGCAACCCTTTTTCTACTAGACTGGCAAAAGTTTACCACTCCGGCAACAGAGCAGGGAGTTACTGAATTTACCAGCCTGCCGCTGTGCTACTTATGGATTACGTAATTCTACTTAAATGTTGCCACAGACCGTCAAACATTACTAAGTATTTGCGGTGTCTTTACTAGGATGTGTGGGCTGCCAGCCTACAGATTAAAGATGAGCTGTTATCCGTATTCCCCGGATTTGATTTATGCCAATTCTGGGTGGGATCGGAAGTGGCGTGGGTGATCAATATGAGTCCAAAACTCCCAAGGAGGGAGCTTGGCGACGGATAAAAGTCAAAATTGATACGTTGGTGGGCGATCGAACTGTGGGGAGCATTTCACTTTTGCAGCCAAGCTAGAAATTGGAGTTTTGAGGCAGGAGACAGGAGGCAGGAGCCAGAAGGAAGGAGCAAAAAGAAGTGTTTTTACAAATATGAGATGCTCCCGAACTGTGTTTATAGGATAATTACCAATTATCGATGACCTTTATTCACGCAACGGAACTCACGGATACACGAATATAGCAATTTTTAAGGGAGTAAGATACAGTTTGGTAATTGGTAATTGGTAATTGATATCCATTCCGGTTGTATCGGAATGATTAAACCGCAGAGGACACAGAGGATACAGAGAAAGGGAAGAGAGAGATGAATAATTCCGATGCCAACGGATTTGATATGATAAGAAAGCTGGCGAGTACCTCACGAAAGTTGAGAACCGCTCTAGCAGTTTTTTTTTCGGCTTCCTGATTCCCTATTGCTTCTTAATTTGTGCTGATTCCTGATTCCTGATTCCTTCAAAGTCCTGATGACCAATTACTGATGATCAATTACTGATGATTAATTTTTAAAGAGTGGTTCTTGATAAAGCGGCACAGTAAAAGTAACAGTCGCTCCCAGCCCTTCCCCCATACTGTAAAAATTTACTGTACCCCCCATTGCTTCTACCAGTTTTTGAGAAATAGCCAATCCCAAACCAGTGCCGCCATATTGTCTGGTACGATTGCCGTCTACCTGAAAAAATGACTCAAATAATTTATCCTGCTTGTCGAGAGAAACGCCAATGCCAGTATCAGCAACTCGGATTTTTACCATTCCGGGGAACTGCTGGTTGTCAACAGTTACCTTTTTCTTAATAATTTCGGCACTGATGCGAATTCCCCCTTCCCCGGTAAATTTAATCGCATTGCCCGTGAGGTTCAAGATTACCTGAAGCAGGCGTTGGTAGTTGCCGTACACAATAATCTCGTCCTCCACAGGGGGTTTTTGGATTTGAAATTGCAATCGCTTTTGCTCGACTTGAACCCGTGTAAAATTCTCAACTTGTTGCAACAGTTCACCGAGTTTGACGGGAGCGAGGTCTAACTCCATTTTGCCAGCTTCGATTTTAGCGATATCCAAAATATCGTTAATCACATTGAACAAATGTACTGCTGATCGGTAAGCTTCTTCGATAAATTGGTGCGCTTCTTCGGGGTCATCTGCCATGCCGTCCATAAGCAGTTTTAGGAAGCCGATGATGCCGTTGAGGGGGGTGCGGAGTTCGTGAGAAGTATTAGCAAGAAATTGACTTTTAAGTTGGGAAAGAGCTACGGCTTCGGCGCGGGCTAGTTCTAATTCTTGGTAAAGTGTAGCGTGGGCGATCGCACTGCCGACTTGAGCGACTAACTCGCGGGCGAATTCGAGTTCGACATGACTCCATTTCGGGGAACTGCCGCAGCGGTGCAAACATATCAGTGCATTGGGTTGGTCTTCATAGGAGGTAGCTGCTACGAGCACGGAATGGCGGTGGAAGGGATCGGCGGCAGGGGAGGCGTAATCGACTGCTACTGGTTTTAATGTGGCTAAAGTTTGAATCCACCCTGGTTGTTCGGCTGCGCGCAGTTCTAATCCCAGCATAGAAGAGTAAGCTTCTTGGCGGTACTCAGCTACTACTTTAAAAGTTTTCGATTGGAGATTTTCGATTTGAGCTGGGGAAAGCGGGGGCGAGGAGTCTGTGGCTATTGACTGTTGTAATTCGGCTGCTGCGGTCGATTTTTGCTGATTTTCCGAGGCAAGGAAGGGGGATGTTTCGAGATTTTCGCTGTCTTTTTTGTAGGAACAGATGATGCAGCGACTTGCGTTCAAAACTTGACCCAAGCTGTTAACAGTTTGCTGCCAAATTGTGTCTAAATCGAGGGTTTTGTGCAGGTTTTGAGCGATTTGGGAGATGATTTTACGATCGATTTCCGAGTAGGGAGGGAGCGATCGACCGGGGATACGGCTCGCTGGAAGTGACATTGGTTGGCGGGCGTCCCAGGGGGATGGCAAAGCTCGATAGAGCATGAATTCTGGGGAGTCGGGCCGTCTGTCTGTGGGTTTGTCAGACAGCAGCCTTCCGATAACTAAGACTTTTGCAGCTTTGCCGTTTGAGTCGATCGCCGGAGTGAGTGTCAAATCGAAGAGAAAATATTGTCCGGCGTGGCAAAATGGATAGCTGAACCGTTGCGGCACGAGGGTTTCGAGCGCCCGCCGCAGGATATCGAGATAAGGCGCAGGGGGGATGGGTTGCAGGGTTTCGCTGAGGGGGCGATCGACAATTTGTTCTGCTGTAAGGTTGTACTGCTCGGCTTTTTGCCAGTAAAAAGATAGATATCGACCCCTTGCGTCTTGGGTAAATACTAATTCTGCCCCTAACTCTTGAAAAAAAACTGTAGAGGCGAGGCTCGATCGCCGGAAATCTGTGTTAGAGTCCATCAGAGTAGGGGATGAAAGTAGTTCGGATTTTGGAGTCTTGAGTTTTTTATAAAAGACTCAAGACTCCCCATTGTTTGGGGCTTCTACTGTTAATTTGTGAGTTATTAATCAATTAAAAAGTTGTTGGCTTTTTAATTAAAACATTAATCGCTCCAAACCCACAATTTGCAAGAATTTTAGGCTTCTACTATTGACTTTTGAGTTATTAATGAACTCATCAAATATTAATTCCTTAATTCGGAACTCAACTCAAAACTCACAACTATTCGTTTTCAGCCGTTTTGGGTAATTTAAAGATAAAAATTAAGATTGAGAAATTAGGAATCTGCACCGATTAACTATCAAGTGTGAAAATTACGCCAAAATATGAGGCTGCGAACAACTCTAGTCAGGGAATGGCTCACGCATTTTTTCCCTCACCTGAAATTGTTCCGAGGTTGTGATTTAGCCGAGTTCACTCGCCCGCCACCTGTAGCTTTAGCCACGAAATCTGCAGGAGATCGCCCGCGCGATCTAAATTTCACAGCCTGCTGATTTGCGCGCGCCGTCTGGGGCCAGAGCACCTTAGTCGTTCCATTCACCGCGTGGCGGGACTGGGGGGTTGCGACGCAAACCCAGAGCCAGTTCGTCTTCGCGGCGCTCGCCTCTGAGCCACTGCTTGATTGCTGTTTCAATGACTTTGCTGGGGTCATTCGTCAAGTGCTTAATTTGGTCTAGCAGTTCAGAATCGATATGGATGGACAGTTCGACTTTTTCTGACGAACTGTGGGAAGGTATTCTTGATTCGCTCATAGTTAAAAATCCTAGTTTTAATTCTTAAGTTTCAATTCTTTTCAGGACAACCGGCTGGACTAGATATTTGAAGTCCCTGATTTGCACCCAACCTTTCCTCAACCGCTTAACCGCTTTCTGTACAATGAGAGAGAGAAAAGTTTTTTCCTTTTGGGTGTCCTGGCTCTGTCGGACACTTGAAAGGCTAATAACTGATACTCTTGAGGTTTGCCTCAGTTGTGGTTTCATCTCAATCCCCAGTAAGAGGTGGAAGTAAGCACTCTACTCTTGCTTGTGTAATCATACAACAAAAAGTATCCTTTGCCGATTAGCTCTTCGATAAAAAACATGACTAACGTCCCTGTATCTCGCATTCGTAATTTTTCGATTATTGCTCACATCGACCACGGAAAATCGACCTTGGCAGATCGGCTGTTGCAGGCGACTGGGACTGTGCAGGCACGGCAGATGAAGGAGCAGTTTTTAGACAATATGGATCTCGAACGCGAACGCGGCATTACGATCAAGCTGCAAGCGGCTCGGATGAATTATACTGCCAAGGACGGTCAGGAGTACGTGCTCAATCTGATCGACACTCCCGGACACGTAGACTTCTCCTATGAGGTTTCGCGATCGCTGGCTGCTTGCGAAGGGGCGCTGCTGGTGGTTGACGCATCTCAAGGTGTGGAAGCACAAACCTTGGCAAATGTCTACCTTGCCTTGGGAAATAATTTGGAAATTATTCCGGTTTTAAATAAAATTGACCTGCCGGGGGCGGAACCGGAACGGGTAAAAGGGGAAATTGAAGAAATTATCGGTCTGGACTGTAGCGGGGCGATTGAGGCTTCTGCTAAGGAAGGAATTGGTATTGATGAGATTTTGGAGGCGATCGTCGAAAAGGTGCCGCCGCCGCAGGATACTGTTGATAAACCGCTGAGGGCGCTAATTTTTGACAGTTATTACGATGCTTATCGCGGGGTAATTGTGTATTTCCGGGTGATGGACGGAAGTGTTAAAAAGGGCGATCGGGTTTTGTTGATGGTTTCGGGTAAGGAATATGTCATCGATGAATTGGGCATCCTTTCACCGACTCAAGTTCAAGTAGACGAACTGCACGCGGGGGAAGTTGGTTATCTGGGCGCGGCAATTAAAGCTGTAGCTGATGCTCGCGTCGGTGATACGATTACTTTGGTCAAAAAGCCGGCACCGGAGCCTTGGCCGGGTTATACAGAGGCAAAACCGATGGTTTTTTGCGGCTTGTTCCCGATCGATGCTGACCAATTTCCAGATTTGCGGGAAGCTTTAGAAAAACTCGAACTCAACGATGCGGCGCTTTCTTACGAACCGGAAACTTCGAGTGCGATGGGATTTGGTTTCCGCTGCGGTTTCTTGGGTTTGCTGCACATGGAAATTGTGCAGGAAAGACTGGAGAGAGAATACAATTTGGATTTGATTGTTACGGCTCCTTCTGTGGTTTATCAAGTCACAACAATTAAAGGAGAAGTGTTAACAATTGACAATCCCAGCCACTTGCCCGATCCTCAGTATCGGGAGAAGATTGAGGAACCTTATGTGCGGGTAGAAATGCTGTCGCCGGAAAACTATGTGGGGACGCTGATGGAGTTGTCTCAAAATCGGCGGGGCATTTTTATGGATATGAAGTATCTGAGTCAGGGGCGGACTACGCTGGTTTACGAGTTGCCTTTGGCGGAGGTGGTGACGGACTTTTTCGATCAGATGAAATCGCGATCGCGCGGTTATGCGAGCATGGAGTATCACATCATCGGTTATCGCGAAAATCCGTTGGTGAAATTGGACATTTTAATTAATGGCGATCCGGTTGATGCTTTGGCGATGATCGTACACCGGGATAAGGCTTATAATGTGGGCCGCGGGTTGACGGAAAAACTCAAGGAGTTGATTCCTCGCCATCAATTTAAGGTTCCCATTCAAGCGACTATTGGCGCGAAGGTGATTGCTTCGGAACACATTCCGGCTTTGCGGAAAGATGTGTTGGCTAAGTGTTACGGCGGGGATATTTCGCGGAAGAAGAAGTTGCTGCAAAAGCAGGCGAAGGGTAAGAAGCGGATGAAGTCTGTGGGTACTGTGGATGTGCCGCAGGAGGCTTTTATGGCTGTGCTGAAGCTCGATCGCGATTCGTAGTTTGTGTGGCTTTTTGTCAGGAACAGGCAAGATGCCTGTTCCACAAAGAGTCTGTTTTCTTGTGGGACGGGCATCTTGCCAGTCCCTAAAAGGCTTAAATTAAAATGGTGTAAAATGTCGGGTATAATTAAACATATAATTGTTAGTTGAATTTACTACTATGAGTACCAAAATATTACTAAAGCCGTCGGACAAATTAACTGACTTTTCCTTGACAGCCGTCATCGCACAGGAAACGGAGGGAAAATATCAAGCGATTGTATTGGGTTTGCCAGAATGTAAATCTGAGGGAAATACTCGCGAAGAGGCGATCGCAAATCTCAGCCAGTTGGTCACGAATCGTTTAGAAAAAGCGGAAATCATTTTTCTGGAAATCCAAGAAAAAAAACCAGATAGTCCAGCTTTGAAAGTGCTGATAGAACAGAAAACAGAGGGAAAATATCAAGCGGTGGTTTTGGGTTGGGAAGAATGTAAAGCTGATGGTAATAGCCGGGAAGAAGTTATTACCAATATTAGCTTAGTTGTGGGCGATCGGCTAGAAAAATCTGAACTGATTTCTCTGGAAATTAAACCGCCAAAACCGGAGCATCCGTGGATGAAATTTGCGGGAATGTATAAAGACAATCCGCTGTTTGGTGAGGTGGTTGCTTATATGGAAGCCGATCGCAATACCCTTGAGGAGGAAATGGGAACAGATTACCCCCAAGTTGATGTGGAGATGGGAGTAAAATGAGTTTGTGGGTACTGGATACGGATTGTTTGACGCTTTTTCAAAACGAGCATCCGCTGGTAAAGCTGCGAGTTAGTCAGGCTAATCCTGAAGAGATTGCAGTAACAGTGATTACCGTTGAGGAACAAATGCGGGGATGGTTGAATGCGATTAATCAATCTTCTCAATCGGATCGAGTAATCTGGGGTTATAAGGGATTGCAGGATGGAGTAGAGTATTTCAACAGTGTTAATGTGTTGAAGTTCGATCGCGATGCTTACAATTGTTATACAGATTTGGTGCGTCAAAAGATTCGCATCGGCACAAAAGATTTGCGGATTGCTGCTGTTGTGATTTATAAAAATGCTATTCTGGTGACGCGGAATCGGCGAGATTTTGAGCGAGTACCGGGTTTGAGGTTTGAAGATTGGACAATTTGAGGAGTTGGCTGGGGATGAAGGGCGATCGGGCGATCGCATCACAGCTTACTACAACTTAAACAAGAATGCTTTGTTGAAACTCGCGCTGAATTTCATCTACAACTTTGCGATCGCTCAAATCGCGGTGCCACCAGTGGCTACAGCCATCTTGACAATATTTATCGTACCTGCGCGCATCAGCAATTGCCAATAAACTTATTAACAGGAAAAAGGTTTTGATAAATTCTGAGGGCGGGAGTTTCAAAAGCTTTCCCATTTGTTCTTTTAATCGCCCTTTACTCAGCAACACGCAAGGGGTGTATGTTGGGCGAAGTTTTGATTTGGCAATAGCTAGGGAAACATCTTCTTCTCGCGCCCCTGCTTGGAGGATCATGTAGGATAGCCGCTGCAATATCTCCTGCTGGTATTGGGTTGGGAAGCTTAAAAACCAGTTTTTTGCATCTTTTTGGCTAATTAATTCTTGTTGAATTTGATTGATTGTAATTTCATTGGTTAGATTCATTTGTCTCTACTAAGTCGGGCTCAAATATAATGTGATGTTATCCTTTTAGTTTTAGCCATCTGTTGATTTGAGTTTGCCGGATGCTTTTGCTTGATCGATCGCCTCTTGAATCAGAAGGTAGACAAAGTTGGAGATCGATCGCTTTTCGAGATCGCACAACTTTTCGAGATCCTTTTTAGCCTGTGTTGGCAAAACCACTGAAATCCGCTCGCTGTCGCTCATGCCTTGCAATCTGTTGGAAGTTTCCCCTATTGTGCCACCTCGCCCGTCCAGCTTGCAATGGGCGATCGTCGGTCGCTATCGCAGCCGATCGGATGCGGAGGGACATCTTCAG
The DNA here is from genome assembly GCF_036701775.1 of Microcoleus sp. N9_A2. Classification (NCBI taxonomy): domain Bacteria; kingdom Bacillati; phylum Cyanobacteriota; class Cyanophyceae; order Oscillatoriales; family Microcoleaceae; genus Microcoleus; species Microcoleus sp. N9_A2. The sequence continues at coordinate 62,728 of NZ_JAUBRH010000026.1, forward strand.
TTGTTTCGGCAACGAGTGCCCAACATCCGATTTGAAGTGGTGTTTGATTTACCTCATCCACAAGGATAATTTTCTTGGGGGAGGGTGTTTGATAAGTTAACAGTCAAATTATCGAGGGCGATCGCACTTTTGGGGTAATGGGCGATCGTCCTTGACCAAAGAAATTGGTTGAGCTAAACTAAAACTTAGTTTAAATTGCGTATAGTAGATGCACATAATCAGCTACCGACGGGTGCGTGAATACAGCGAAACTCATGCTGATTGCGGGGAAGCTTTGGATAACTGGTTTAAAATTGCTAGCAAGGCTAAATGGTCTAATTTAATTGAGGTACAATCTGTTTTTCCTAAAGCCGAAGCTGTTGGAGGGTTTACAGTTTTTAATATCAAAGGTAATAATTATCGATTAATCGTTAGTATTGATTATGAAAGCAAATTAATTTATATCAAATATATTCTCACCCATGCTGAGTATGATAAGGAGAAATGGAAAAATGACCCTTACTTTTAATCCAGATAAATACAAAGAGTTATTGTCTCAGTACCAGCCGAAAATAATTAGAACTGAAGCGGATAATGAAAAGGCTCTCGCTATTGTGGAAGAGTTGATGCACCGGGGCGATCGCACTCCTGAAGAAGACGAGTTATATGAATTGCTGATTGCATTAATTGAAAAATTTGAGCAAGAATTCTATGCACCAGGAACCACAGCAATGCCTCGTTCAATACTGCTGTTTTTGATGGAACAAAGAGAGTTACAACCTGCTGACTTAGTGGGAGTTATTGGATCTGAAAAAAGAGTGTATGAAGTGGTTAATGGCGATCGAGATATTGGGAAAGAGCTGGCATTGATTCTGGGGAGTTTCTTTCATGTAGATCCGAGTTTGTTTTGTAATTAAGGGAAGTAAGATTAAGGGTGATTCCCTACGCGATAGCTACGCTCGCGCGCACTTTGAGAGATTAAGGGCGATCGCACTTTTGGACGTGAAGGGCGATCGCACTTAATTAACAAATAGCCGAAGCAGGAGCAATTTCGCGGAGTGGCATCAGGAATTCTTGCTTTTCGACCGGGGTGATATAGCCGCCATTTAGAGCCATTTCCATGAGTTGTTCGACAAATCCCTTTAACTCTGTTATAACTTGAGTTTTATTCAGTTCAAAGTGTTGATTTCTGGATTTTAGGGTAAACTGGTTTGGAGATAAATATCCAAATCTTTTTAAATTACAGCTAATTTTATCATTGGCTAAGGGATGTAATTCCAGAGTCATGCAAACACTTTCAACAAATTCTATGTTGATGGGATTGCCTTGGGATAACTCACTAATTTTTTTGGGGAGTTCATCTTCTAGGAGCATACAGATATCGGGGTCTAAAAAAACTTTTACTTTTTCTTGACCAATTTCTATTGATACTAAACTATCGCATTCAAAGCAAAATAGTTTCAGACCTAATTCAAAATGCGAAAGTTCTCCTAATGAGTCATCTGGTGGGTCCGCATATTGTTCGCAATTAGGTTTTTCTAGCTGGATTGTAAAATTGATATAGTTATTCATCTCGATCGCTCCTATCTAATGGCGAGAGGCTTTATTTGATAGGTTTAATTTCGGCTATTGGCCGATCGTCTTGCAAGAGTACCAAGATATTCCCATCTTGGATGAGTTTAAGAAAGCTCGACAGATCTCTCTGAATTTCATCAATATTAATGTCGATCGCAGTTGCGCCGGAAATAACTGACTCAGCATGGGAAGATAAAGGAGGGGATTCATTAGCAGATATTTCGCGCAGCAAATGCGTACATAAATCCCGATTTTGAGAATGGGTAGAATGTAATATCTGGCTATATAAACTCCGGGCTAAATCCTGATTGAGAATTCCATAAAGTAGAATCATTGTCCATTCTTTAGCATTCACAATCATCCGGTCTATGCTATCAATAAAAGCCTGGAACTGGTCTTTTAGCTCAAAAGACTCTAGAAAATGAATGAGACCATACATGACTTCATGTTGTTCGCATCTGTCATCGAAAACTAGATAAAGTGCTGGCAAATATTCGCTGTTAGGATGTAGGGCAAGTTCGGCTAAAGTGACGTCAAAACTCATTACTTCCTCATCAGATCGCATAAATTTATTAGCATTTAATGTTTCTATTAATTGACAATACTTCGGACAGTTTTGGAACAGCGGCGCTCCGCGAGCAGAGCCAAAAACTCCCTGAGATTTTAACCGATAATCAAAAAAAAGGCACTTTTTACGTTAAGCTCAAAAAACACACGAACTTAAAAAAATGCCCGATGAATATTCTAGAATCTATCTTACAACAAATGTCAGGGATTAGTCAATCCCAAAAAAAGTTTATGGTAATTTTATTTTCCACCATATTACTTGTTTATGGCAAAGTTAATTTTACCAATCTGAGCCGTTATAGTTCCTTGAGTGAAAAAACTTATCGTCGTCATTTCTTGAAAAAATTTAGTTTTAGTGAATTCCATCAATGTTTTATCAAAAAAGCATTGAATTCTGAGCGAACAATTATTGCTGCAATCGATTGTTCATTTATTAACAAAAGTGGCAAAAAGACTGAAGGTAAAGCTACATTTTATAATGGTGTAGCTGGCAGACCTGAAGAGGGATTAGAAATTTCTGTCATTTCTCTTGTCGAAGTTGAAACTCATTTATCTTATAGTGTGAGCGTACAACAAACGCCCTGGCGTCCTCCTACAGAACTACCCAAAAGTCCCCTAACTACTAAAGGGAAAAAAACGTCAAAAAAACAGACAAAAAAAGAGGCAGTTAAAAGCTCAACGCCTGAATTAACAAGAGTTGACGACTATGCCAAACATTTAAAAGAAACTCGTTTTATATTGCCAGAATCTGTACGTTATTTGGTAGCTGACGGTTATTATTGTCGCGCCAAGTTCTGGGATGCTGTACGGGATTTAAATTTACATTTGATTAGCAAATTACGGTCTGATGCCAACTTGAATTACATCTATACAGGTGAAAAAAACAAAATAGGTGCCCCTCGCAAATATGATGGAAAAGTAGACTGTAACAAATTAAAAAACTTAACTTTTATCAAAGAAATCAAGCCGGGGGTTAAGCTTTATTCATTAGTAGTATGGAGTGTTTGTTTAAAATGTCAAATACGTTTAGCTTGTCTTCAAGAAGTTCAACCTAACGGTAAAATTAAAAATATTTTATTGTTCAGCACTGATCTCGATCTGACAGGTGAGCAAATACTTGAGTATTATCGGGCTCGTTTTCAAATTGAATTTATTTTTCGTGATCCCAAACAATTTACAGGTTTATCCGATTGCCAATCTTGTAGTGGTCAACGCCTGGATTTTCATTTTAATGCCAGTCTGACTGCTTTAAACTTAGCCAAATATGAAGCTTATAATCGTCATTCATCTCCCGCTCCATTCGTGTTTTCGATGGCTTCTTATAAACGCCTTGAATTCAATAGGCATATACTTTACACCTTTATTGATAAGTTAGATTTAGACCCGAATTTAATTTTAAATCACCCTAACCTTCCGTCAGTCCTATCCTATGGTACTCTCGCTGCTTAAAAACTGTCCGGAGTATTGAATTGAGTAACGTTCATCTTATCTCTCCCACTTTATCAAAAGTACCCAACCATGCCACTGAAAAAGGGTTCGCTACTTTAATTAAATCATGGAAGATTACTTTTGGTGAATGGGAGGCGATCGCACTTTTGGACATTAAGGGCGATCGTACTTATCAACGGAGACTTCGGGAGCGAGCAAAAACTTCAGCAGCAGCAGGCGAACCCATAAAACGCCAATGCCAAGGTTCATAACTTACTCTTTGGGCATTGTTAGCAGGAAAAGACATTTCAAACCCAAACTCTTTGGCATGAATAGTTAGCCATTTATAGGCGCTGGTATTTTCAAATTCGTAGGTAATATCTTTTTTAGGGTATAAGCCCTCTGCTAAATCTATAGCGTAACCAGTATGGTGTTCGCTGTGGCCAGGAGGCGCACTTAATTTTGCAGCTTCTTCAGGAGATCCGCGTTTTTCTATCTGGCTTTTGAACAGCAACTCTTGATTTGCAATATTGCGAAATCCTGAGACTGCAATAATCCAAACACCTTCATCACGAGCCGCATAAATCATCTTCATTAATGCTAGTGCTGCTTCTCGATCAAGCTGTTCTAAACGTTGATACTCCTGCTGGGCATAGCTAGCAATAACCATCAATCTACTGCTATCTGCTTCTGCATAAGGAAAATGACCATATTTGGATTCCTGACTGATTGCCGGGAGCGCTAGTGAAGGTGAATTAATACTGGGAACTACCGAAGCTGGAGTATTTAATTCAGACTGGATAGGTGGATTATGAACTAAAAATTGTGCAATAGGATTGTGGCTGACAATAACTGCGATCGCAATTATTGCGATTGTCCCACACCAAATATACCACGGTTGCTTGAGAAACTTCATAGCTAATTTTTAACTTGTCTATCTGCTATTTTCCAATTCGCATTTTCTAGCTTTAACGTGAAACGATAGAAACCTGAGTTAGTCTTAGATTCGTCAAGACTACCATTCATATAAAAAGAAAAGTCTTCTTTAATGGCGACCTCTATTTGGGCTTCATTTCCACTGGCAGAAAAGTAACCTGTTGCTTGAGCTGAACGATTACTATACTGATAGTAAGCATTATTTTGTTGCAACCAGTCAATTGAGCCTCCTGGCTTTATGATGTCGTCATAGACTTTTCCGGTTGTAAGGTTGGCAGCTAGTTGGCGATCGAATGGAGCAGCAAAAATCTTGTCTTTCGCTTGCAGATAGCGCTCGATCAGATTAACAGCTTCTTGTTTAGTTAGACTATTAGAAGTTGCTGGCTGAGAGTTAGGTTGCGGTCGTACTTCAGGTGGTGCTTGTGGAGTGCTTAAAGGCACAGAGTTAGTAGAGGGTGGTTTATTTTCACTACTGGCTTTTGAAATATTTTCTTGAATGGCATTCCAGGCAGCTTGACCGCCTAGAATTAGCACAGCACCACCTACCATAACACCCATCAAAATGCCGTATATTTTCCATAGTTTTTGTTTGTCTGTTGGGTCATTCATAGGTAAATATCTCCTCTTAGATGAGTAAAATTTTATGAAACTTCAATATTAATGAGGTAGCCTGACTGATTTGGTGCAGAAATTTCAATAATATAATCTCCAGTATTTGGCAGTTTGCCCTGCCATTGGGATACACCGTTCACAGCATTGCCTATTATTTGATTTTTAGGAGAAATAATTGTCACATTAATACTTCCCTGCCTGACTTGCACAGTCATTCGTTGTCCGCTACCGCAGTTTAGTAAGTAGCGCTTTTTTTGATTTGCTGTTACACTGTCACGAATTGTTGCTCCTGTACTACCTTTATCAAAGCTTACTCGTTCAGTTGAATCCGATGGTGGTGTAGATAAATTAGTTGGCGATCGCGCTTCTGGTGGTGCTGGTGGAGTGCTTAAAGGCAAAGAGCTAGTAGATACTGGTTTATTTTCAATACTGGCTTTTGACATATTCTGTTGAACGGCATTCCAGGCAGCTTGCCCCCCTAGAATTAGGAGAGCACCGCCTACCATTACACCCATTAAGATGCCGTAGACTTTCCAGAGTTTAGTTTTTTCCTGTTGGTCATTCATAGTCCTATTTAGCTTACTTACTTTTTTCCACTTTTTTCAGATTCATTTCCCAGTTCGCTGGATTCTTCAGATTCTCTTTTTCTGCGTTCTTTTTCTGACTCCTTAGAACTATCTAAATCTATAGCATCAGAGTTTAACGAATGATAATCTTCTGCCTTATTAGATCTATCTTTGATTTGTGAAAAGACAGAATCGTTAGGAAACAGTGGAGCAGCTACTCGATTGTTCACATCTGCCAACCCTGAAGCAATCCCAGTAAATGTTACTACTCCTGCCGCAAATTTCTTGGAAACATCTCCTATTTTGGAGAAAATATTATTGGCTTTGCTCTGTGCGTTTGAAATAGTAGTATCAACTTTTTTCATGTTTTCCCCAGCAGCATCAATTTTATTCAGAATTTCACCTACTTTATTCTGAGCATCGTCAAGATTCTCTTTCTCCTCATTTACAGCATCTTTAGACTCGCTTAGATCAACATCATGGCACTTTCGCTCTGTTTCTTCAAGTTCCGTCAAAGCGTCATCACGTTTTCCAATTTGTTCTTTAATTTCAGACTGTTTTTGCTGCATACCTTCTTTAATTGTTTCAAGCTTGCCTCTGGATTCATCAATCTCGGTTGCTTTTTGTTCCATTTTTTGGTTAATTTCCTGGTAAGCAATTTGCAAAGCCTCTCCTTCTAGTTCACCGAGTTTCTCCGAGATGGATTCTAAGTTTTGCTCAAGATTATTAAGTTCTTCCGTCTTAGTTTCAATAATTTGTATCTGCTCATCTACTTCTAGATCAGCTTTTTCAATTTCCTCGTTTAAAATATCCAGATCACTTCTGTCAGAAACGTCTCCCTGAGTTTTTCGCTTCGAGTCCGCTGCTTTTTTTGATTTTCTGAAGTCACTCATGGCTACTAATTACCTCCTGTTTTTGCAGATAAAATTTTAATTTCATACTCAAGGCGTTGTTTTTGTTCTTCGTTTTGTTTAATTATTTTCTTAATACCCTCCTTAGATATATCTGACTGCTTATTACTCTCTAACTGCTTCTTTAAGTCTATGACATCATCATGCAACCTAGAAATCGCAGCCTGAAAACCTAAAATCAACTGTTCTCTGTCGCGCTCCATAAAGTCACGCATAGAAGCAATAACATCATCGTCTGTAAAAAATGTTTCTAGTTTTTCTTTCACTCCCGATTTATTCTTGAAATTCTCAGTAGCTACCCGACGAGCGGCATCCCAACCAGGGACATAATAGAAAGCTTCACCCGGTGAAAAAATACCTGATGATTGTGCTTCACCTTCCGTTAAACACATGGCCCTACCGAGATATTCTCTATCATCGGGAGAAGGTAAGCGGTGCATTAGCTTTAAATTTGTAGCATCTACAATCGATTGCGCCAAGGCTGCTGGCGATTGATCGACTACGATTACTCCTTCTCCTGCTGCACGCATTTCACGCATGATTTGAGCAAACTTATCAACCACTTGAGATTTTGAATTAGCCTCATCTCCAGAAGTTTGGACTTTACCGAGCATATTATGGGCTTCTTCAACCAAGATTACATGGCGTAAATCTAAATCTGTTGCTCTTTCACCCGTGCGTTGTGGCTGAAACTGTCCAATTCTGACAGTGCGGATATACTCGAAAACAAAAACTAGCATGAACAGAGAAAATAAAGATTGTTCTTCTTGGTTTAACCCACCGAGTTCAAAAATCACGGGTTTGCTAAGAAGTTCCGCGAATGGCAGGGGTCTGTTTGCTTGCAGCATTGAACCCTCGCCTCTTTTAGAAACCAATCGAGACAGTCTTGCTTTGAGCGCCCCTTTCATTCGATCGCCTACTTCTTGATCGCTTCCATAATTCTTTTGAGCTAAATCAAGAACTTTGTTATACAGTTGTTGCATTGTAGGAATTTCTAAGGATTTCCCGTCTTTATCAACATCTCCGCCCCTGCTGTAAGCTAGTTGCCACCCCTTCCTTTCATAATGATAATCAATAGCCTCTTGAATAAAAGATGGAAGTGGATCGAATAGAGGTAATGCTCCCATAAAACAGTCAAATATCCTAGAAATATGCTCCTGTAGGGCAATTCCAGGCATGACATCAAATGGGTTAAAGCGCAAAGGAGTAATCAATTCTTGACCAGGGGTGAAGATGAGCAAATCATCTTTAAATTGAGGTAGTCGCTTCAGATAACGATATTCAGGTGTCACCTTGGGATCAAATACCATGAAAGGTATTCTATGCTTTTCCCATAACTGAGTCAAAATGTTAAAAGTTGTCGTTGTCTTACCACTACCCGAACCCCCAACGACAAGCAGATGAGTTTTTAGCTGCTCAATATCAAATTCACAAAGCTCATCACTTTTAACATTGCGGTAGTAGTTACCGATAGTAATTGTTTTACGCTTTGTATTCTTCGATGTTTCGGAAACAGAAGCTGAGCCTGTATCGTACTCCACACCTGCACAAGGCTGATTGATTGGAATGGGTAAACGGAAAAATGCTGCCGCTTCATCCAAATCTACTAAGCGATGCAATCTTTTTAGCATTCCTGGCCCGCCGGGAAATCCACGCAATATCCTTCCTGATGTATCCCACATTCCCGGCGTACAACTTTGTTCGTTTATATTAACTTGCAATGCGGTTTGTACTGCATATTGGCTATCAATAACTTGTACGACTCGCGGACTAACCGTGTTTGCCGTACAGGCTGACGCTAGCTGGTTAGCAACGCTTTGACAAGTATCCCCATCGGGCGAAAAAACTCGGAAGTTGTAAAGAAAAACTATCCCTGAATAATACCTTTTCTTGATATCTTCATACACTGACTTGGCTCTTTGGGTATTGCTGTCAGGATCGATCTCTTCTTCACGGATACCCTTACTAATTTGATTTAGTGCCTCTAAGTATCGAGAAGTAGTTTTTTTCTCGTAGCCTTCTACTCTCGTTGGCACTAAGGTTAAATCGATACAAACAGGTTGTTTATATCCTTGAAGTTGCTCAAATAAGGCTACCATGTTATTCGCCTTGTTAACTTGAAAGCTGCCAGGAGAGTAATAAAAATTTTGACGCTGCCGATCGTCGGGGTCTAGCCATTGAAAAATTTCTTCTGACTTGATAATTTCATAGCAAGAAAGCTGCTGATTAGAGTCAAGCCACAATGGTCGCGAGTCAAATTTATTTTCTGTGTTCTCCTCAAATTGGTAGAGTGGCGACCTCAAGCTACTCTTGATATGTTGTGCTTGCTTTTTTTGAAGATCCTCTGCTATTTTTTGGCTGCTATTGCTTGCTACCCGTGCTAGGAAATATACTTCTGTAGATTTAGACCCTTGCGGTGCTGGATGGTAAACAATTCTCAGACTATAGCCGCAAGAAGCGTTAGCACTTGGATCGTCAAATTGGGTGTAGCTGAAATAAGCCAGACTTTTGAGCAAACTTTTTTGCCACCCGGCAACAAAACCGACTCTTCCAGACGGATCTAAATGTTCCATGAGCTTAAAGCGACCTGATGCAAAGTCAGAAAGTGCCTTCAGCTTAAAAACGTTTACAGCATGAAAATTGTAAGTATCGACCTCTTGAGGCTGACCCGTACCTGGTGCAGAACCTCTCCAATATTTAACTCCAGATGTATTAGTGAGCATAATAGTTTTCACTGAAACTCATTAAGGATATCTTTCTTGCTTTCTGGGATGATTTCTTCGTTTTTAGTCTGATGCACAAATTCTTTAACTGTTCCTCCTTTTTGCAGCATATTGTTGTGGATAATTTTGCCAACTGATCGAGACATTATTGTATGTAAAAGCCTCAAGTCATCCCACTGAAAACTTCTGGAGAGGCGATTGCGTTTCAGTTCTTCTTCTTCCAGCTTGATTTTTTCTATTTGCCTGTTTCTTTCTATATTATCCTCTTGATAGATAGCAAGTTGCGAGTCATACTTTCTCTTCGCTTCAGCTACCTGAGAATTTGATGTCATGTAAATTCCTAATGCACCCATTACTCCAACTATGCTAAGGACTTGTAAACCCCCATTCCCTGAATAAAACAAGCCAACAGCGATGAGTGCCAAGACAAGAAAAGCTGCATCTGGAATTAAAGGTTGAGTGTTAGCTGCTTGAGGTCGTATTGGTGGATCTGGAATTGTTTCCGGTTTTTCTGGCTGGACAATCATCATCATTTGGATATCTGCCCAATTGGAATCACCGAAGTAATCGATCCCAGCAATAAACTGCATATTAGTATAGATAGAGTTTCTGAGATTAGCTGTAACCCTAGCCCTCACATCTTTATCAATTTTGAGTGTGTTTCCAGCACCTTCTATAATCCAACCAGCGTTGGTATAAAAAACATCAATGGGGACTTGTTGTGCTTGCAGTTCCGCTTTGAGGATGTCATGTAAGTTAACTGTCTCAAACTTAAATCCCTTTGTTTCTATTACGGCAGAAAACTCCCAAATAACCCAGGATTGCGTCAGCTCCACTTGTTTTGACTGTAGTCTTGTCCTTTCACTTCTAAAATCATTCATAGTCATATCTCCTTTCAAATCTGGGATTTTTAGAAAGCAATTGCTAAGCTTCCCTCACCAAACGATCGCCCTATCGAAGTCGATCGCCCGCAAGCCGCTTGCAACCCTCTATTTGTCTATCAGGCTAGAACCCTAACTTTTATGCAAAAGTTACCGAATTCTTTACAAAAGTTAATAAATAGCCTTAGCTACCGATAAACTTCCAAGCTTCTATAACCAACCAAAAGTCCTGCATAGCAAAGCTTTCGCAGCAATTGCAAAGCTTCCCAACAGCCCCTGCCACAGCCTCCTACTTATATATCAGGGCCACATCCACAAAATTATGCAAAACCCAGAAAATAAATTAAAAAAATTACCCGCACTACCCGAAACTAGAGTCAAACCCAGAAAATTACCAAAATTCAGCCCTAATCCCTGTCGTAACACTAACTGCAATCAGTAATCACTCAAAAGCCCAGCCACAAACTTTTTCACTTGTAAACTGCACCACTTAAAGTTGAGCTTTCAAGTATAATAAGCTACCTGAGTCTGGTAATAACCTGATATACATCAGGAATTATGTTAGACTTCCATCAGGAACTTCACACACACCTATTTATGGCATCCACAAACGATCGCTTCGTCGAGGCAGAAAGCCGCTGGGACTTAAAAACTCTGTACTCCGACTTGGCCGCTGTTAAGGGAAAGCCTCTCACCCCCGTAGAAAAGCTGCATCTGCGGGGGTTGCTTTGTGGCTACAGTCCCGCTGAAATCGCCGAAAAGCTGCAAAAGAATCCCAAGGGTGTTGAAACTGACCTGTGTGCCACTATTTATAAATACGTTAAAGCCTTTGTGGGTAAAGGCATTGAAAAGATAGAAAACTGGAGAAATATTGCTGAATGGCTTGAGGATGCTGGATATAAAACTAGGTCGTCTGGTAAATTCCCAACCAAAGATTTGTTACCTGAAAAGAGCATAGTTAATATAAGTAATATAACTATTGAAAAAAATCAAATAGTAATTGTTTTTAAGGTGCAAATACCTACTTCAATAGATTCAGAACTTTCAATAGAAAATCTAGACCTCGACGATAACAACGCTAACTAAAATTTTGCCACAAATCAACAGATTGGTAGGGTGTAGCGACTAAAATCAGGAAGCGCGATCGCACTTTTACCTTGTCTCGCAGGGCGATCGCACACTGCATTTGTCACAAAAGGGCGATCGCGCTTCTATTGTGCTACGATTCAATTAGATTTTGGCGATCGATTATGACCATCAAAGAACAACTTCTCCAAACCATTGAAACACTGCCTGATGACTTGCTCGCAGCAACCCTGAAATTCGTCCAAACCCTTCAGCATCCCATTCACAAAACTCCCGGAATTTGTGGCGGTGCAGCGCGAATTCGCGATACCCGCATTCCCGTCTGGACGATTGTTGCTTATCAACAACAGGGCGCAAATGAATCCGAACTTCTCTATAATTATCCAGGACTCACCCCTCAAGATTTGCAAGCAGTGACGAACTATTACGATCGCAACCGAGAAGAAATCGAGCTGTGGCTTGCTGAAAATGAATAACTAAAAATGCTAAAGTTTTACTCAAATGAAAATTTCCCGATCGCAATGGTCGATTTACTGCGATCGCGCGGTTATGATGTATTGACATCCTATGAAGCCGGACAAGCCAATCAAAAAATTCCCGATGATGAAGTCTTGATGTACGCAACAAATGCAGGGCGCGCAGTCATTACAGAAAATCGTCAAGATTTCATCAATCTGCACTCTACAACCTCAAATCACGCAGGAATTATAATTTGTAAAGCCGATCGAGATTATGCAGGTAAAGTGCAGGTACTCCACGACTTTTTCACTCAAGATACACAGCCGATGGACAATCGTCTGCTTCGGGTGATGAAACAGAATCTTAAAGGTAGCCAACAGACATTTATACTTCAGGAATACCCAAAATCTTCTTAGTAATCATTATAATTATAATTCCTATCGTCTATTGTGCTATGATTCGATCAGAGCGTCAGTGAGTAAAAAAATGGCAACAATTACCCTTCAAATTCCAGACGAACTAGCACTGCGGCTAGAACCCCTGCAAAATCGCTTGCCAGAACTGCTTTGGCAACTTCTAGAACCAACTAAAAAGCCCACAACTATTGAGCCGGAAATCAACACTCATAGTGGCGATATTCCCGCAGTTTATCAAGAAGTTCTTGATTTTTTGATAAAGAGTCCAATTCCACAAGACATTGTTAATTTTAAGGTTTCACAACAGGCTCAGATACGCCTCCAAATTTTGCTTGACAAAAACCGCGAATCGATCCTAAATGAAATGGAAATTGCAGAATTAGATGTTTACGAGCAGCTAAAACATCTGATGATTTTACTAAAAGCAAGAGCCTATTCAGAGATTGGATAAATGACTTCTACTTCCATTTCTGCCGAACTACGCAGATTAGTTATTGAAAGAGCTTCAGGACACTGTGAATATTGCCTGATTCATCAAGATGTTTCAATCTATAGCCATGAAGTAGACCATATTATTGCATTAAAACATGGCGGTCAAACTCGTGCTGAGAATCTCGCTTTTTCTTGTTTATCTTGTAACCGCTATAAAGGTTCTGATTTAGCTACTATAGACCCAGTTAATGATGAAATTGTCCCTCTGTTTCATCCACGCCGTCAGGTATGGGACGAAGATTTTCTTCTTAATGATGCCAGAATAGAAGGCATCACTCAGATTGGTCAAGCTACTTCAAGATTACTCAAACTCAATGCTCCAAATCGCATACTTGAGCGTCAAATTTTGATCGATATAGGACGGTATCCATAAACAAGGCTAAGAACAACGCTATGGAAATTTCGCAGTTAGTCGATCGCGACCAAGGCCAAATAAACCGGGTTTCTCTGAAAAATATTTGCTTTCTCAACTAGATATACGAATAAACCAAATTTCTACCCTCTGACGCGCGTCAGCCCTGTTTACATAAACTGGATTAACCTATTCTCAAACAAGCCCGTGAAGCGTAGCCATACCTAGGGAATCAGCCTTTTCTTAGATAACTCAAGACAGAAGCGATCGCATCACCAATCACAAATAACAAACACTTAATACCTATTACCTCAAAACAGAATTATTGTCAACAGTATTTTTGCGGAAATATTGAAACTTAAATAAAAATTGCTACCTACATTGGCGAATTATAGCACTTGGTTCAAATTATTTGAAAATGCTAAGTTAATTAAAGATTTGATGAAAGAGACGCAGAAGTGTTTACATTGGCGAGCGCAATTTTGTTATTCTATTAGAAAGTTTCATTCTAGCAACTGAATTTTTGTACCCCAGTCCTACCCCTAAACAGAACGGCAGTTTCCCCCATGAGAATTTTAGTCACAGGCGGTGCGGGTTTTCTCGGTTCCCACCTAATCGATCGCTTAATGGCCCAAGGACACGAGGTAGTCTGCCTGGATAATTTTTACACCGGGACTAAACGCAATATCCTCAAATGGCTGGACAACCCATACTTTGAGCTGATCCGCCACGACATCACGGAACCGATTCGATTGGAGGTAGATCAGATTTACCATCTGGCTTGTCCCGCTTCCCCCATACACTATCAGTACAACCCTGTCAAGACAATTAAAACAAACGTCATCGGCACGATGAATATGTTGGGATTGGCAAAACGGGTAAAAGCAAGATTCTTTCTCGCTTCCACTTCCGAAGTGTACGGAGATCCTGACGTGCATCCCCAAACAGAAGATTATCGCGGCAACGTTAATTGTATCGGGATCAGATCGTGTTATGACGAAGGGAAGCGAGTAGCTGAAACCTTATCTTTTGATTACCACCGTCAAAATGGGGTAGACATTCGAGTTGTGCGAATTTTCAATACCTACGGCCCCCGGATGTTGGAAAATGACGGCAGAGTAGTGAGCAATTTTATTGCTCAAGCTTTGCGGAATCAACCGCTGACAGTATACGGCGACGGTTCCCAAACGCGGAGTTTTTGCTACGTTTCTGATTTGGTGGAAGGATTTATTCGTTTGATGAATAGCGACCAAATCGGGCCGATGAATTTGGGGAATCCAGGCGAATACACTATCTTGGAGTTGGCACAAAAAATTCAAAACATGATTAATCCAGGGGCGGAAATTATCTTCAAACCGTTGCCACAAGACGATCCAAAACAGCGACAACCGGATATTACTCTTGCTAAAAATTGGTTGGGTTGGGAGCCAACTGTGCCACTGGATCAAGGTTTAGAGTTGACTATCAAAGATTTTCGCAATCGTATCGAGGGAAATCTCAATTAGAGAGGGAGAGAGGGGGAGAGGGGGAGTATTTTTACTTCTTCATTCTTCATTCTTCATTCTTCCCTCTTCCCTATTCCCTTTTGGTTCCTCAATCTGCCCTCTGACTAATAAGAACTGTCAACTATCAACTGACAACTGTCAACTGTCAACTGTCAACTGTCAACTTTTCACTAACTTTGAGGACATTTGTATGCACGTTTGCGTCATCGGTACAGGATACGTCGGCTTAGTCACCGGCACTTGTTTGGCCCACATCGGACATCACGTTATTTGCGTAGACAACAACGAAGAAAAAGTTAAATTAATGAAGTCGGGACAGTCGCCTATTTTTGAACCCGGACTGTCTGAATTAATGTCTTCTGCCTCTGCGTCGGGCAATCTAGAATTTACTTCGGATTTAGCAGCAGGAGTAGCTCACGGGGACATTTTATTCATTGCCGTGGGGACGCCTCCTTTGCCTACTGGAGAAAGCGATACTCGCTACGTCGAAGCGGTTGCGCGCGGCATTGGAGCTCACCTCGACGGCGATTACAAAGTAATCGTAAACAAATCAACGGTGCCCATCGGTTCCGGGGATTGGGTGCGAAGAATTGTACTAGACGGTTTAGCAGAACGTCAAAAACCTCAAAGCGGTGAGGGGGTTACTGGTGAGGAAGTAGCAGCAAAAACTGGTGTTCAATTTGATGTGGTTAGCAACCCGGAGTTTTTGCGGGAGGGCTGTGCTGTTCACGATACTTTTAATCCCGATCGCATTGTTCTCGGCAGCAATTCTCAGCGGGCTATGGATATGATGCTACAGTTATACAGGCCGATTGTCGATCGCAAGTTTGCAGAAAATGAGTCTTTGCCCGCGGTGCCCGTGGTGATGACTGATATCAGTTCAGCAGAAATGATTAAGTACGCTGCTAATGCTTTTTTGGCGACTAAGATTAGCTTTATTAATGAAGTTGCTAATATTTGCGATCGCGTCGGTGCAGATGTTAGTCAAGTTGCCCGAGGTATCGGTTTAGATTCACGGATTGGGAACAAGTTTCTGCAAGCCGGCATCGGTTGGGGCGGTTCTTGTTTCCCCAAAGATGTTTCAGCTTTAGTTCACACTGCTGAGGATTACGGCTACGAGGCGCATTTGCTCAGAGCGGCGGTGGAAGTGAACGAACGCCAGCGCTTGATTGCTATTGAGAAATTGCAGCAAGTTTTGAAGATTCTTAAAGGTAAAACAGTCGGACTTTTGGGTTTGACTTTTAAGCCGGATACTGACGATTTGCGGGATGCTCCTTCGCTGAATTTAATCGAGAATTTGAATCGGTTGGGAGCGAAAGTTAAAGCTTACGATCCGATTGTTTCTCAAACTGGGATGCGTCACGGTTTGTCGGGAGTTTTGGTGGAAACCGATCCGGAAAGACTGGCTGATGGTTGCGATGCTTTGGTGTTGGTGACTGACTGGGAACAGTTTCGTAATTTAGATTACGAGAAAATGGCGAAGTTGATGAATCATCCGGTGATGATTGATGGCCGCAATTTCTTAGACAAAAAGGCTTTAGAAGTGGCTGGTTTCCAATATGTGGGGATTGGAAGGTAAAGAAGAGTTTTGATCAGAACCTCTATCTCGTAGGGTGCGCCGCAGCGCACCTTACAAACGAGCATTTCTAAGCCGTAGGATGCGCCGAAAAACACCTTACATTTGCTGGCTACCAACAATCGCGGGTTGAGCCGCCGCGCGTGCTTTAAAAATTTTCCATCAATGTTTTTTCTTGAGCGTAAACATCTCGTAGCTTTTGCAGTGCTGAAGCAGAGATTACGGATTTAACTGTAGCTACTAATTTACCCCACTCCAGTAAGCTGTCAACTGAAACAGCCGTTTTGAAGTTGTACGCATAAAATTTAGTCCAAAATTCTGGTGCTTGGGTGCGTTTCCAGCGTTTGTACCATCCGAGAAAATCTTGAGCGCAGGCTGGTTTTACTTCTAAGATTGGGGGGAAATCGGCGTAGCTGACAAATCGACTGAGGCCTTTGGCGTGAACATATACCATGCAGTGGCAGCATTCTATCCGGTAGATATGTTCGGGTGATATGTTGAACAGGAGTGCCACTGTTTCTTCGGTGACAAATCTCGATCGCGGATTCACCATCAACGATTTGTGAATGATTTTTGAGGCGCCGATCGCTGACGACGATCTTAACTGATTTTCTGATATCATTGTAGTTGCATCTGGTGGTGGTAGCTAAATCTATCTCTGCTAAGTGCGATCGACAGAAATTATCTGTCGGGATTAATTTTAACTGGCGATCAACCTTAGTTTCGCTGACCGGGGGCGATCGCTTTTTGATATATTATACTAAATCCAAAATTTTGTAAATAGTGAATATGAGCAAAGGCTTAGTCAGGCTGCGGGTTCGAGAGTTGGCTGCCGAGAAGGGATGGACGCTCAAGGAAGTTGCGGAGCGATCGGGCGTGGGGTACAGTACGATTAGCAATTATGCGCGTTCTCAGGGTATGGCGATGGTTGACTTTGCGGCAGTGCACAAGTTGGCCCGCACTTTTGATGTGATGATTGAGGATTTTGTGGTCATCATGGAAAAGTAGTTGAAGGTTTTACCTGGATTCGATCAAATTTGGATTGAAGCGGTGGAATTCGGCGTTGTAAGCAACATATTGATTGCGATAAAAATCTAATAAATCTAGTCTGTTGCGGTTGAGCCATTTTAGCATCTCGTGGCTTTCTTCTTTCGAGGGCATATTAATCATGATTTTGGGGTTGATTATGGTTCTAAAATGTAGTAGAATCTATTTTAGCATCTGGGTTATGGCTGTGCGATCACACATCGAAGCATTGCATGAGCCGAGCCAAAAATCGCGAGCAAGATTCGTTTGTATCAGGCATAATGGAAGTACAACCGAGAGACATTCAAAATTACCAAACAGCAGATGGAAAAAAATTTTTCTCAGAGTGGCTCAATTCGTTGCGAGATAGCAGAGCTAAAGCTAAAATACGGGCTAAACTCAACAAAGTTAGGCTAGGCAATCTAGGTGACTGCAGCTTTGTTGGAGAGGGAGTCTGCGAATTGAGAATAGACTATGGCCCTGGCTATCGGATCTACTTTGGACAAATAGGGCCAATAATTGTACTTCTTCTATGTGGCGGTGATAAAAGCACTCAAGAACAAGATATCCGCAAAGCCATAAAATACTGGAGGGATTATGAAAGTAGAGATAATATCTAGAAGTATCAGCTATCAAGAAGAATTGATTGAATCTCTAAAAGACCCTTTAGAAGCTGCTTCTTATATTGAGGCTTGCTTGGAAGAGGACAATTTTGAGGTGCTAAAGCTGGCATTAAATGATGTTGTTGACTCTCGTCACAGAATGAATGAACTCTCCGAAGATGCTACAGCACTTTTGGCAAAACTGGGCGAACTATTGTCTGAGAAAAAAGGAGCAGAAATTTACTGTCTGAATGCTTTACTTGATGCACTCGGTTTTCAACTGACGGTGACTGTTAAGCAGACAAATTCCTGAAGCTATCGATCGCAACCAAAGTCGCCTACAATCAAACTAACCCGTTCAAAACCGGAAATTAGGAGAACCGTCAAGTCAGGAACTCAGGTCTAAAGACACTGAGCTTGGTCGCGAGTAAGTCTCGAATCAAGCTATTCTGACCAGCCTAAGTCTTAGTGCGATTCGTTGAAACGCGAATCACGGTGAAAGCCCGTACATAGCGTTTCCAGCCACAAGGCTGAACTCTCGGTCTGATAAGGGTGCAAGTCCCTTCTGCCAGACTCAGGTATGACTCCCTACCTGCCCACACCGACCAAGCTCGATTCTTGGAGAGTGAAGCTCTTAACTGGACGCAATCAGACATCTGTTGCGAGATGACAATGGCGTTAATGGGGAGTTCCCAATGGTGAAATCGAGCCTAAAAAAGCAACTTATAGGCAAGCGGGGCGCAACTCAACACCCCGACTTCACTGGAGACTATTCCCGCCAAGCATTAAGGCAGTATTGGCAAGAGTCCGGGGAATCCAGTAGTTGAATTGGCTCCACCTAAAGGAACAATCAATCTAACCGAGGGAACGAAGAAAAACGAATTAAGGGTCAAGGGGAAAGTCGAACCCTTTCGTAGGCTAGACGAGCAGCGGAACCCCCTTAGTTCGGGTAGGACAGACCGTAACTGGTCTGAGGTGTTCAGAAAACATAAGTTAGAGCAGAGCATGATTAGACACAGCAGCAATGTTAGTGAATCTTGGAAGACGTTACCTTGGAAGAAATTCCGAAGGGACTTATTCCGCCTACAAAAACGAGTGTTTAAAGCGATTCAGGTTGGAGACAAGCCCAAAGCAAAGTCCCTCCAAAAGCTAATTCTGAAATCCACGGCTGCAAGAATGTTGGCGATACGTCAAGTAACTCAACTAAATGCTGGCAAAAAGACTGCGGGAATCGATGTCCAAGCCTCACTCACATTTGAGGAAAGGCTTGCTCTGAGTGAAGAACTCAGAGTCAAAAGCAACAACTGGAAACATCAAAAGTTGCGTTCAATACCAATCCCTAAAAAGGATGGGAGTACCCGCCTCCTTAAGATACCAACTATCGCCGATAGAGCATGGCAATGCCTCGCAAAATACGCGCTAGAGCCAGCACACGAAGCAACCTTCCACGCTAGGAGTTATGGGTTTAGAACAGGAAGGTCGGCGCATGACGCGCAAAAAACCCTGTTCAATAACCTAAGCTCCCAATGCAACGGAATAGAAAAACGAGTTATCGAGCTTGATATCGAAAAATGGTAAGGATTCAGGTCAAAAAAAACTTAAGTGACGGCATCTGGTAAAATAAACGAATGAAAAAGCCCGCAGCCACCAG
>NZ_JAUBRH010000027.1:0-77212 GCF_036701775.1 Microcoleus sp. N9_A2
ATTTAACAATTATTTGCAATAAGTGGAAATTAAAGCCGTCCTAGAAGGACGGGGCTTTAGACCCAATTTTTTGGTAAAATTAAATTACCTTCAAAAAAAAATAACCACGTAACGCAGGGGTTAATCTTTTATGACTTATCCAGATCGATCGAGCAGTGACCTCACTGATCCTACAATCGTCAATCCGCTGGTGGATTACCACGACCAAGTGAGGTGGGGGCCAATTTTGGCAGGAATTGCGATCGCTCTGGGCACTCAACTACTTTTAAGCGCTTTGGCAATGGCGATCGGATTAAGCGCCGGTGCAACAGGTGCGGATGCAGGTTCCGTTGGTCTTGGGGTAGTAATTTGGTCGATTATCAGTTTGCTGATTTCCCTATTTTTGGGAGGTTGGGTGATGGCTCAAAGCTGCGGCCCTATGACAAAGAAAACAGCACTTTTGAATGCAGCAATTATGTGGGGAGCTACATTAGCACTTAGTTCTTGGTTATTAGCAACCGGGATATCGGGTGCTGTTGGCGCTGCCGCTGCTAATGCTGGAGAAATTGCCAATCAAGTACAACAACAGGGCGGCGTTAATATACCGAATCAAGCGCCGAATGTAGACCCAAATCAAGTTCGCGATCTAGCTGGTAATACAGCTAAAGCTACTTGGTCATTTCTACTGGGCTCTTTGCTGAGTTTGGCAGCGGCAATGATGGGTGGTGCAGTTGGCGCTCGCAAACCTCGCGTTTATGCTTGATTAGCGATTATAAAACCAGAAAATTCAACAAGCACACCAGCGAGTCGAATGATTTTATACCATTGTGATGATGATTCATCCTTTCTTGGAGAAGATGAACAAGCTAAAAACCTTTTCTAAGGTTTTGGCATAGAGATTTAAAAGGAGATAAAGCGATGCAACAGCAGAGGATCTGGCAAAAATATACAAGGTTAACAAGTTCGATCTTGTTAACGGCAACGGTTTTAGTTGCTCCCTCGTTCGCCGCTAATACAAATCAAAAACAGATTCAAGGTGAATATTTACTAGCGCAAGCTTCAGACAACTGTCGCCAGGTTATTGCGAGGAATGGCCTTAATGTTCGGCGACAACCGACAGCTAACAGCGAAGCGGTTGGCATCATCGGTTCCTCACGAAATGTGACGATTCAAAATCTTGGTGAGAATGGCTGGGTACCAATTACAGCCCCCATACAAGGCTACGTATATGGTGGTTTTCTCGGAGCGTGTGAAGCCGCAACCGCCCCGCCTCCTACTAACTGCCGCCAAGTGGCAGCCGCCAGAGGAATTAACGTACATCAAGCACCTTCCACTGATGGGGAAAGCGTTGGAGTCGTCGCGAGTGGACGAAGAGTGACGATTGAAAGTTTAGGAACGGATGGTTGGGTGCCCATTACAGTGCCACTGAGAGGCTACGTCCAAGCTGAAAACCTGGCGTATTGTAGTTAATTGAAAAAACAGTGATGGATGACCAATCAAACCCAAAAAAACAAACTAATTCACAGCAAAAGTCTGGTTTGTTAAATTTCATTGCCGAGACAACAGAATCTGCACTGAATACAGGTAAAGCGGTTGTTGACACAGCAGTTGATTGGGGGGAAGCTGCTGCTAAACAAACTTATAGATTGATTGGACAAGCGACGCAAGGAACCGGAGATGCGGTAACTTATGTTGGCAATCTTCCCTTTGTTAAACAAGTGGCAGGGGTACTCAGACTTGATTGGTTAGTTGGGGTCAGCGATCGCATCGACTTAGCCAAAGCGGAAGCTCAAGTCAAGGAACTCCAACAAAAGTATCCCAATGAATATCCCAGCGAAATTGCCCATCGCATTATGGTGGAAAAAGCAATTCACGCCGGTGGTGTTGGATTTGCTAGCAGCATTTTACCTGGTGTCGCGGCTGCACTGCTGGCGATCGATTTAGCCGCAACTACTGCGATTCAAACCGAAATGGTTTATGAAATTGCCGCCGCTTATGGGATGGATTTGCAACAGCCAGCCCGAAAAGGTGAGGTTTTGGCAATTTTTGGGTTAGCGCTAGGCGGTAGCAATGCAATGAGAGCTGGTTTGGGCTTTTTACGCAACGTACCGCTGGCTGGCGCGATGATTGGTGCGAGTACGAATGCTACAATGCTGTACGCGCTGGGATATGCGGCGCGCCAATTTTACGAAGCCAAACTGAGGGAAGAGACTGAAGAACCTGGAACCGAAACGCTCGAAGCGATCCAGCAACAAAGCGAGAAATATCTCGATGTTGCGATCGCCCAGCAAGCAGCGATGGATCAAATTATGGTTCACATGATTTTGGCAACTTATCCCAACAAAAACTGGGAAGATATTCTGCCAGAATTGAAGGCATTGCAATTAAATGCCGATTCTCTCAAAAGGGTTGCTGCTAACATCAAGTCCCCTAAACCATTGGGTGCATTGTTAGAGCAACTTAACCCGGACTTTGCAGTACCGCTATTAGCTCAATGCCGTCGCATTGCCGAAAGTAGCGGAGAGGTTTCCGAAGCAGAACAGAGGGTGCTCGATGCGATCGCACAAAAACTCAACGGTCAAGATGTGGCTTCGATATCCACTTGAAAAAAATTGTTGGTGCGTTAGCTTTCTGCGTAACGCACCATCCCCAATATTTACTGTCGCTGTGTAAGTCCTAAATTAGCCTCACGTTAGAGTAATCTAGAGCCTTAAGATAGAGTTTGACATGGCTAATTTTAATACTATAGCAATCCTAAATCGTTCAGATAAATTTGTAGGGGTCGTGCCCCCGTGCCTACCCCCTATCTATTGGGGCAACCACGGGGGGATTGCCCCTACAATAATTACGCAAATCATTTAGGATTGCTATATCAATAACGACTGATGCAAGAGGAAGTTTTATGACAGCAGAAATATCCGGAGTCTGGGACAAGATTGAGAGCATGATCAATGGCTTCATTGTCCTGCTGCCTAATATGATGCTAGCGTTCATTGTTTTTGCAATCTTTTTCTTTGTTGGGAGGTCAATTAAGAGAGCGGTCAGGCGGCTTACCCGCAACCACCGCCAATCCCGGAATTTGGGACTGGTGTTGGGAAGGTTAGCGCAGGGTATTACTGTTCTGGTTGGTCTGTTTATTGCCTTGTCGATTGTAATTCCCACATTTAGAGCAGGCGATTTGGTGCAACTGCTGGGAATTAGCGGGGTAGCGATTGGTTTTGCCTTTCGCGATATCTTACAAAACTTCCTAGCTGGTATCCTAATTCTTTTGACGGAACCGTTCCAAATCGATGACCAGATTGTGTTTAAAAACTTTGAGGGAACGGTAGAAAATATTGAAACTCGCGCTACAACAATCCGAACCTATGATGGTCGCCGGATTGTAATTCCCAATGCGGAATTGTTCACCAATTCTGTTACTGTGAATACTGCCTTTGATAAACGCCGGATGGAATACGACGTTGGTATCGGCTACGGCGATGATATTGACCGAGCCAAGCAGTTAATGATGGAAGCCATGCACGGTGTGGATGAGGTTTTGAATGACCCTGCTCCTGACGTGCTGCTGATGGAACTTGCAGGAAGTACCGTCAATATCCGCGCTCGATGGTGGATTGCTCCGCCACGACGAATGGACGATCTGCGATCGCGGGACAAGGTGCTGTATGCGATTAAGAAAAATCTGACTGCCAATGGGATCGACTTGCCCTTTCCTACGCAGCAAATTTTGTTTCACGACCAAACCGAAGAGACGGATGGCGATCGCAAACGTCAACGCGAAGGATGGCCCGCTGGTAATGGCGAAGTTCCCAAACCCCTCAGCATCAGCGGTTCTCTGCGAAAACTAATTGAACTGCGATCGCAACAAGACGGCAACGGCAACGGATAATCTTAACCCCACCCCAACTCATGAAAAATGTCAAGTTAAGCAAACTTTGGGACTCGCTGCACTCTAGCTACTGGTTTATCCCAACGTTGATGGCGCTGGGGTCGATAATTTTAGCGATCGCCATGCTGACACTTGACCGCACGGGTAATATACCAAACTGGAGGTGGATTTACACGGGTGGAACCGATGGTGCGCGATCGGTTCTTTCATCGGTTGCCGGTTCAACGATCAGCGTTGTTGCTACAGCTTTTTCCATTACTATTGTGGCGCTTCAGTTGGCGAGTTCAAATTTTTGCCCCCGATTGCTGCGTAATTTTATGCAGGATACGGGCAATCAAATCATGCTTTGTACTTTCATTGGCACGTTTATTTACTATTTAGTCGTACTGCGAACCATTCATGCAGAAGGAGAAGAATACAGTCTCTTTGTACCCCAACTCTCGGTTACAGTTGGTACTGGATTGGCAATTGCCAGTATCGGGGTACTAATTTACTTTATCCATCACGCATCAACCATTATTCAAGCGTCCCATGTAATTACTCAGGTTAGTGGCGATTTAGACAAAGCTCTAGATCGTCTGTTTCCCGAAAAAATCGGAGAAGGTAAAGCGAACAACTCGCGAGAAGTGGGAGAAATTCCTGCAAGCAAATTTTGACTCGGAAGCAAGTCCAATCAAAGCCACTGGTGAGGGTTATTTGCAAGCAATCGATGACGACAAATTAATGAAAATTGCCCGTCAGTACAATCTGCTTGTACGTCTTAAAACTCGATCGGGAAAGTTGATCGTCAAGGGCAGCGATTTAGCGATGGTTTTCCCGGAAAAACAAATGAATCAAAGCCTGAAACAACAGATGAACGATGCTTTTATTCTGGGTCAAGAACAAACTGAATATCAAGATGTAGAATTTCCCATATATCAGTTAGTTGAAGCCTTACGTGCGATTTCTCCTGCTATCAACGATCCGTTTACTGCGATTCGGTGTATCGATCGACTCAGCGCCGGATTATCCCGCCTCGCTCAAAGGGATTTTCCCTCGCCCTATCGCTACGACGATGAACAGAATTTGCGCGTCATTGTTGAAGGAGTGACCTTTGAAGGGTTAGTCGATGCTGCCTTTAACCAAATTCGCCAGTACAGTAAATCAGATGTGGCGGTAACAATTCGCTTATTGGAAGCTATAGCTTGCATCGCCACTTACACCCGCAATTCCAAACAACGAGAAGCTTTACGCCGTCACGCGGAGATGATTTTAAATAGTAGCAGCGAACAAATCTCTCAGGAGCAAGACCAGAAAGATGTGCAAGAAAGGTATCACCAAGTCATTAAAGCTTTAAGACATGATTAATTTGGTAGAGCAGAATTATGGTAATAACAGCAGCTTTGCGATCGGCTCCTAATACTTTAGCTTTAACCGCGCTGATTGCCATTGGTTTAGCGCTGACACATTTATTTTTCGGCAAGTTGCGGTTTGCTCCTATTCCTCGCAATCGCTGGCTTTCAGCAGCAAGCGGGGTTTCGGTAGCGTATGTTTTTGTGCATATTTTACCGGAATTAAATCAGCACCAAGCGGTATTAGAGCAAGTAGAATCAGGAGTTATTTCCTATTTAGAACACCACGTTTATTTAATAGCTTTGTTAGGATTGATTATATTTTACGGCTTGGAGCGAATTGCAAATTTATCTCGTCAGCGTCGCGAAGAGGATGTGACCAGTCCTGGTGTTTTTTGGTTGCACATTGGCTCTTTTTCAATCTACAACGCTCTGATTGGCTATCTGCTGCTGCATCGGGAACAACCGGGCATTACCAATCTGCTGTTGTTTTCTTGTGCAATGGCACTGCACTTTGCAGTGAACGACTCTGGTTTGCGGGAACACCACAAGCATATTTATGACCGCATCGGGCGCTGGATACTAGCAGCAGCTATTATTGTGGGGTGGGTGTTGGGTAGCGCTACTGAGATTGGAAAAACTGCGATCGCAGTTTTATTTGCTTTTTTAGCCGGAGGAATTGTTCTCAACGTCCTCAAAGAAGAATTGCCAGAAGAACGAGAAAGTCGGTTTTGGGCATTTGTCCTTGGTGCTGGAATTTACACGGCTCTTTTATTGGCTTTGTAGAGGAATCAAAGGCAGCCCAAACGTTCGAGGTTAAAACCATTTGAAGGAGCCAATCGTTCTTTCAGACGCAGTTTAAAATTACCGGGATAATTTTTCCGATCGCTGCTACCAACAGCGACGGTATTAACAGTCTTAACTTTAGTCGAATTTCTGAGCGATCGACGTTTATTATTCGCATCCATTGCTGCCAGTTCATTCTTAATTTATCTAGACATCCAACACAGCACAAACGAAGTCAAAAGCCGGGTGGTTTCTCACATGATTGCAGCAACGATTGGTTGGTTGACTGATGATCTAATTCTTGGGCCAGGATATCCGTCAGCGGAGACTGCGATTAGGATCAAATATCGTTATTATTGATTGAATAATGCTAGTTAAAAAATTAGCCATCTCTTCCGTTAGAAGCCTGCGGCTATCCCTGGTTTTGAGTCAATCGCATCCTGGGGTAAAAAAGTTAATGTTGAGGGGAACACTAGCGACTATAACTATGAGGAATGTACTTAGCAGATTAGGTAAAAAACCCGGTTTCTGGCACCCATCCGTAAGTCGTATATATAATTAATTTTTAGGCGCGCATAAAAAAAATTCGTCTGAGGTTGAGCTGATGTTTCCAGTGTGGTTGCAGGCAGGATTTTGGGGTTTACTGGGGGGGTCGGCGCTGCTACTGGGAGCGGCGGTGGGTTACTTTGTCAGCATTCCCCAGCGCGCGATCGCGACAATTATGGCTTTTGGCGTCGGTGTGCTGATTTCAGCGCTATCCTTTGAACTGATGGATGAAGCTTACAAGCGCGGCGGTTTCGACTCGACGGCGATCGGCTTTTTGGGGGGCGCTACAGTCTACACCGCCGCCAATTGGTTTTTGAGTCAACAGGGAGCAAAACACCGCAAGCGATCGGGCGCTTTGCACCCAGCTAAAAAAGAATCAGGCGATGGCGGATTAGCCATCGCCCTCGGCGCGCTGTTAGACGGGATACCGGAGTCGATCGTCATTGGTGTCAGCATGATTTCTGGAGGTGCTGTCAGTTGGGTGACAGTAGCGGCAATTTTCCTCTCCAACATTCCCGAAGGGCTCTCCAGCGCCGCCGGCATGAAAAAAGCCGGGAGATCGATGGGTTACATTTTTGGAGTTTGGGGCGCGATCGCAGTTATTTCCGGTATCGCAGCATTATTAGGATATACGCTTTTTAGCCACTTTTCTGCGGAAGTAATAGCCGCTACTACCGCCGTAGCAGCAGGGGGTATTTTAGCCATGATCTCAGATACTATGATTCCCGAAGCATTCGAGGAAACTCACGATTTTGCTGGACTAATTACTGTCTGCGGTTTTTTAGCTGCTTTTGTACTGAGTAAGTTAGCAGAGAGATAATTAATTAGTCATTAGTCATCAGTCACCAGTCATCAGTAATGGAGAATAGGGAATGAGGAATTGCTGACATTTATAGTGTTTTTGAGATCGACCCAGACGAATTTGACATATTGCCAAGCTGTATCTGGCAACGAAAAAGCTTATAATCAACATTAAAGACCGCAGCCTGTCAAGAGGTTTTGGAAAAATATATGTGTCTCAAATTAGGGCATATCCTCCACAAAAGCTACAAAATTATCGCTGAGTTGGGACAGGGAGGGTGTGCGATCACCTACACGGCTAACGATCTAAGTAGACCCGGAAATCCCCTGTGCGTTGTTAAGGAAATTCCTTTTCCCTCATCGAACGATCCGCGCGTTTTGGAGATGGCAAGGAGGCGATTTGAAAGGGAAGCTAGCGCTTTGTACCGTCTCGGCAATCACTCGTGCATTCCCGAATTATTCGCTTGCTTTGAAGAAAATAGCAATTTTTACTTAGTTCAAGAATACATTCAAGGACATCCGCTCAAGAAGGAAGAACTCACTCCCGGTAAACAGTGGACGGAGAGACAAACTGTTGCTTTTTTGCGGGAAGTTCTGGAAATATTAAAATCAGTCCATCAAGAAAATATTATTCACCGCGACATTACACCTGCTAACTTAATTCGGCGTGAAACAGATAAAAAGATTGTTTTAATTGATTTTGGGGCTGTCAAAGAAATCAGCACTTTTACCTCTAACTCTACAGGTGAAATATTAACATCGCAGGTGATCGGCACTAGCGGTTATATGCCGGCCGAACAATACAACCCGCGGTCTCTCCCGCAACCCTACAACGACATTTACGCCCTCGGAATCATCGCCATCCAAGCTCTCACTGGCCAACGTCCCACCAATCTGCCGCAAGACCCCGAAACTGGGGAAATTGTCTGGGATTACTCGACGCCCGATCGCCCTGCGGTACAAGTTAGCGACAAGCTCAAAAATATTGTAACCAAGATGGTGCGTTTCCACTTTCAAGACCGCTACCAATCTGTGGATGAAGTTTTGCAAGACTTGGATTTGTCGATCGTTAAAGGGCCCGAGTTACCCAAAACTTCGCGGAAGTTGCGATCGCACTTTCGCTGGCTGCTGTTCGGCGTTGCGGGAATTGCGGCTTTTGGGGCGATCGTATTTCTAATCCCCAGAATTTCCCCGCTAATCCCCAGAATTTCCCCGCAACCAACGCTGCCTACACCCTCCGGCGATGGTGTAAGTTCCGGCAGAAAACTCCTAGTGCAAACCTCTGCCCTGTGGTCAAAACAAAGGGGAATCAATGAGTTTGCCGACTCAAATTATCCCGAAGCTTTAAAATTGCTCAAACAGTCCTGGCGGGAAGACCGCAGAGATCCAGAAACTTTAATTTACATCAACAATGCTCTGCTGAAGGCAATAAATGCAGAATATTACACGATCGCAATTGTTGTTCCCATTCGCAGAAATCAGGACGGCAGCATCCTCAACGCAAATTTAGCAGAAGAACTGCTTCGTGGCATTGCTCAAGCTCAAACCGAAGTTAATTTAGGTCTTCTGGCTGCAAATGAGAACAATAAAAATTTTCCCGGTCAAGGCTTTCTCCAACCAAAAGCTATTAAAGGAAAAGGTCTCAAAGTCATCATTGCTGATGATGGCAATATCAAATCCTACGCGATTCAAAGGGCTAATTATCTGGTCGCTCAGCCCGATATTCTAGCAGTTATCGGCCACTACACCAGCGACATGACTGTAGAAACCGTAGATATTTACAATCGAAATCAACTAATCGCCATTTCTCCAGGAAGCACAACAGAAGAACTGACGAGAAAACCTCGAAAATTTTTCTTTCGGACGGCTCCGACAACTAGAATAGAAGCTGAAGCTTTAGTAAATCAACTGCTCTTGGTCGGTGAGAAAAAAGCCGCAGTATTTTACAATCCCAACAGTCCGTTTAGCGCTTCTTTGTGGGAAGAATTCAAAGAGCAATTTGAAGCCAAAGGAGGCTCGACTTTTAGAATTAGGAATTATTACGATTTATCTAAAAATAATTTAGACGCCGAAGCAGCAATCAAAGAAGTTGAGAAAGCCGGAAAAACAGCCTTACTTGTCATTCCCGACGGTCAAGTCACTAATTCCCTGGAAAATGCGATCGCAATGATTAAAGCTAATGGCGATCGCAATTGGATTGTCGGGCCCTGGACTCTGTACGAACCGAGAACGTTAGAAGTAGCAAAAGAGCTAAAGTCTGTTGAAAAACTGGGCATATCTGTGTTTTGGCATCCATTAATAAGTTTTGACAAAAAATTTCCGCAAAACGCTGAAAAATTGTGGGGAGGCCCGGTCAATACTCGATCGGCTTTAACCTACGATGCCGCCCGGACGCTGATTAAAGCCCTCGAAATGCAGCCAGAACCTAGCCGCCAAGGAATGCAAAAAACCTTAGCCGATCCCAACTTTAAAGCCGAAGGAGCCTCGGGTATAATTGAGTTTGACTCGAAGACTGGAAATCGGAAAAACCCTCCTAAACGAGTGGCGCATATTGTACCGTGTTCTAGAGAACAGTTTGGAGTTACATTTGTGCCGATCGAATTTTCCACAGCCGCAGCCGCAGGTTTAAAGTGCGATTGAATTGATATAGCAATCCTTGCAGGAGTCGTAAACTTTTTACCCCACCCCAACCCTCCCCTTACCAAGGGGAGGGAGTAAGAAATTCACAAATGATGCGAGGATTGCTATCTCTTGTGGCATTTTCCACAAACCTTTTAAGCGTGGGCAGGGTGCCCACTCCACAATAAAATTTACTCTTTGTGGAACAGGCCGGAAAGCCTGTTGCTGAGAATGATGCAATAGGTGCGAGTAAATTGATATCTTGCGGCATTCTCCCCAAACCTGTAGAGGCGAGTTTTACCAACTATAAATTGCCTAAAATCAATAATCTCATAAACCCGCCCCCACCCGACAATAAAATTCTGGATAAAGAATTGTGCAAGATGTGCGAGTGAATTGATATTTTGTGCCGAACGCAACAATCCGCCAGATGTTTCAATCCTACAGCCGACTCTTGCCACAGGTGCAACATATCAATTTATTAGATATATTAAACAAGGTTAGTTTTTTTTATAATAACGCTTATGGCTGTCAATCTAGCTTCCCCAACAAGTTCTAGTCTCAAACCAGAAGCCCAGAATATCTCAGCACTCAAACAAGTCTTTGAGGCAATTGATGCCGATAGCTGTCCGGGTTCCTATAATTTTCATATGCACACAGTCTACTCCGACGGGCGATTGCAGCCAGAGAAATTGATGGAACAAGCCATAGCCGGAGGTCTCAAAGGCTTAGCTATCACCGACCACCACAGCACCCAAGGCTACGTTAAAGCTCAAATTTGGCTGGATAATTGGAAATTAAACCATCCTGACAAAGATAGCGAAGCACCTAGTCTCTGGACAGGCGCTGAAATTAATGCCGAATTGCTTAACAATGAGGTACACATTCTCGGTTACGCCTTTGATCCGCAACATCCCAGTCTCCAACCATACCTACGAGGTAAAAGTACAGAAGGCACTTATTGTTATTCAGCAGCTAGGGTAATTGAAGCTATTCATGAAGCAGGAGGTTTAGCAGTTCTCGCACATCCTTGCAGGTATCGATCGAGTGCAGATAAACTAATCCCAGAAGCAGCCCGTTTCGGCATTGACGGTGTAGAAATTTACTATGCTTACGGTAATCCCAATCCTTGGAAACCGAGTCCCAAACAAACTGCTTTAGTCAAAGAATTAGCAGAAACTTATGGTTTGCTGGGAACTTGTGGCACGGACTCTCACGGCCTGAGTCTTCTAGTCCGAATCTAGTAGTTGGGGAATTGGGAATTGGGAATTGGAAGTTGAAAAAAAGGTGCGTGACAGTCCAAAGTCACAAACTACAAGTCAAAGCTTTCTCGCTGTCACACACCCTACAACTAATGACTAATGACTAATGACTAATGACTAATGACTGAGGGCGGGTTTTGCCCTTTTTTTAGTCATTTGTATCATATATCCTTAGCTAAATCCGCCCCTACAAAATGCTGATGACTAATGACTGATGACTAATGACTGATGACTAATGACTACCGTTCTGGGAACAACTGACAGGCCCGGTTAGTTGGCTGATTTGCCCAATCCAAGCGAGAATTCCCAAATCGATCCATCCAAGCTTCCAAATAAGCCCGATTAGCCTTTTTTTCCTCTGGGTCTGAGGTATTCATCGGATGAGGTGCTAGACCCAAAATAGTCGCCGTCGTCACGCAAAACATTGACTTCTGAAAACTTTGGCAAATTTGCACGCGCACATCGTCTTCGCCGCGACAGCTAGTGCGATAAACTTCGTGCAAATACTCCGGCAAATAATGACGCATATCTTGCATCAATTGAGTTGGCGGAATCCCTGCACCTCCAATAGGTAAAGGGTCAGCAAACAAAGCCCCGTAGGCAAAATCTTTTTGTTTTTCCGGGATTTGATGAGCTTGAGCGTTGTAGGAAACTGTGCCAAAAAAAGCTGTACCCCGAAAGAAAACAGCCTCTACATAAGGCACGGCTACATCTGGTAAAAATGTCAAGTTAGCCGATGCCGGAATGATATCGTAGACTTGACCGTGAATCTTGACGCTGTAGGTAATCGGTAGGCTGGCCCCGGCGACTAAACCGGCTTTGACAAAATCAACTACATCAGAAATAGACTTAGTTTCCCCTCGATCGTAGGAATCAGATAAGTCCATAAACAAATCGCTCATTACCCGCCAAAACTGACCGAGACCGGTGTAGTAAGCCAGCATCCGCACTTGTTCCGGCAAAAAATCAGGAAATGCTTTGTTGAGTCCCTGCATGAAAAAATTGCCTTTCAGTTTAGCAGCGATCGCCTTTTCGGCCAAACTGCTAAATTCCGGGGAATCCAAATAACTGTCCAAACCCCCGCCGCCGTGCCAAAGCATTGTTTTCATGCAATACTCAGCATACTCAAAATTTATGCGATCGTGCCACAAATAGCGCCTTAATTTGGGCAGCGTCACCTCTCCGTTAAAATATTTAAAAAACGGAAAAAGCACTAAAAACTGTTCTTCGGCAATATAATTGAGATTGCGAGAATAGGCATCTAAAACAATAGCATAACTTTTCAGAACGCCGACAACTTCAACCACATTTTCCGTAGATTCAGGCAGTAAAGCTTTGCCTGATTCCAAGATATCAATGTATGCGGAGAGGGGATGGGCAGAGGGTTTTAATACGGTACTTGTCATTTGATTTGAACCTTCATTGAATAACTGTTTTATTACCGAGCAATTCAGAATCCAGAGAAAGGTTTGTAGTGAGGACTTCAGTCATTATCGGCTCAAAGCTTTGTTAAAGGACTGAAGATGGGGAGAGAGAGGGCGGGTTTTGCCTTCACAAACTGCCTGGTATCATATATTCTTAGCTAAACCCGCCCCTACAAGATACTATTGTTTTTGGCAATTATCCACTTACTACAAACCTATGACAGATATCAATCCATGTTTTGAGCAACTTGTTTAACTTGCGCGGGCACAGCCGATACTAAGCCGATCGCAGTTTTCTCGCTCAAAGCAACTAAAACACCAGGTTGCACTCCCATGATGGCGATAATTACTGCTAAAACCAGCGAAGGAATGCGATCGCGCCAGCGGACTTGCGGCAAATTTACCACCACATCCGAAAGGCGGCCGAAAAAGGCGCGGTTGACCATAATTAAAAAGTAAACTGAAGTTAAACCAGTGCCGATCATGCAGAGCAAAGTTTGCACGGGAAACACTGGCAAACTGCCCCGAAAAATCAAAAATTCAGCAATAAATCCCGACAACCCCGGAATGCCGGCACTTCCCATCACCCCGAGGATCATTAAACTGCCAATCATCGGCAAACCGCGATCGGGATTGAATAAACCTTTGAGCACATCGATGTTGCGGGTGCCGGATTTTTTGTAAACAATACCGACACTCAAAAATAGGAGCCCCGAAATTAAACCGTGGCTAACCATTTGCAAAACAGTTCCCAACATACTAATCGGAGTAGCTGCGGCGCTAGCTAACAAAATGTAGCCCATGTGAGCGATCGAACTGTAAGCTACAATTTTTTTCATATCTTTTTGGGCGATCGCGCAACTCGCCCCGTAAAGCACACTCACCACAGCCCAACTCGCCAACCAAGGTGCCGCCACCGCCCACGCCTCGGGAAACAAACCCAAACCAAAGCGTAGCATCCCATAAGTCCCCAGCTTCAAAAGCACCCCCGCCAGCAGCACCGAAACCGGCGTCGAAGCTTCTACGTGAGCATCCGGCAGCCAAGTATGAAAAGGCACCAAAGGCATCTTAATACCAAAAGCCAGCAACACCCCTGCCAGCAAAACAATTTGCCTTACCAAAGGCAATGGCAATCCTCCTTGCAAATGCGATGCGCCCGCTGCACCAACCATATCGAAACTAGAAGCACCGCTAAGCCAAGCAGTGCCCAAGAAAGCAGCCAGCAGCACAATTCCGGAAAATGCAGTATAGATTAAAAACTTAGTAGCAGCATAACCCCGGCGCTCGCCTCCCCAAATCGCAATTAACAGGTAAAGCGGAATCAATTCTACCTCAAAAAACAGGAAAAACAGCAGCAAATTTTGAGATAAAAAAGCCCCTGTTACGCCGCCGGTAATTAACAGAATCAAAGAATAATAAAGTCGAGGTCTGCGGATCGACTCATCCGTAGCATAAATAGCTATTCCTGTCAGCAGAGTATTTAAAATTACCAAAGGCAGAGACAAACCATCAACGCCGAGATTATAATTCAATCCCAAAACATCTATCCAAGGAATAAATTCCGCAAACTGCAACTGACTGGTACTGGCATCAAACTGAACTGCCAAAATCACCGAGAGAATAAAAGTTATACCCGCAATGGCGATCGCTACATTCCGAACTATTTTAGGACTCACTGAACCGGGCCAGAGCCCAATCAGGGCAGCAGCCAACATTGGTATCCAGATTAAAGCACTGAGCATCAATTAAAACTTTCCTTTGTTACACAGTATTTAGAGTTATATTTAACATTAACGCAAAGCAACTACATATAAAAGCGATCGGCTGATTTTCTTGTTAACATAGATTCAAATGTCTCTGGAATCCTCCTATGACCTCAAGTCTTACAGATCGAGAAGATTTGCAAATTAAATCCGGTTCTCGTTCCACCCGCCTCACCGTTGCCGACTTGGAACAACTGCAAGGTATACTCTCGGAAGCACATCTAGACTACCAATTAGAACTCGTAGACGGGAAGATTATCCTTATGGGCCCATCAGACATTGTATCGAGCGAAATTGGGGCAGAGTTTGGCAGACTTTTGGGCAACTGGGTTAAACCTCGCAAACTCGGACGAGTATTTGAATCTAGCGGCGGGTTTATCCTCCCCAATTCCGATCTGAGATTTCCCGATGTTTCTTTTGTGCCGATCGCCTCAAACAACGTAAAAGGTATTTTGCCGAACTTGTTCCCGACTTAGTTGTAGAAATCAACTCTCAGTCCGATCGCCTCAAACCCCTCCGAGAAAAAATTCTATCATTTATCGAAAGCGGAGCCAAAGTAGGAATATTAATCGACCCGGACAAGCGCACAGTAACAATTTACACTTCGACAGCCGAGCCAGTTGTATTGAGAGACGGCGACATGATTTCAATTCCCGAACTGTTACCCGGTTGGGAAGTTCCGGTTGCCGAATTGTGGCCGATCGAGTTTGAATAAAATTAGATAAAAAAGCAGACAAACCCAGAATAAAATCATCTGCGTACCCTTCGGGAAGGCTTCGCCTACATCCCCGTTCATCCGCCCTCATCTGCGGTTAAAAATTAAATAACATCAGACAAAAAGCAGACAAACCCCGAAAAATTTATCTGCCAACCTCTGCGGTTCAAAACTGCCAAATAGTCAACGCCAGCAACACAGCAACCCCCCCCGCAATAGTCAACACATAAAACTGCGATTGACCGGTGCCGGTGTACTTCAACCCTTCACCGCTGAAAATTGTGGCAAAACCGAACAAATTCACTGCCCCATCCACCACATACTTATCAGTCCAAGCGCTGATTTTAGAAATCGAAGCCACAGCCCAAACCACAGTCAAGCGGTAAACTCGATCGATATAAAAGTCGTAAGCAAACAAATCCTGCACCGCTGGAATCGGCAGCCGTACCGGTCGAGGTAAAACGTCGTACCAATAAATCGCCACGCCAACCGCCACGCCAATCAAGCCAGATAACATTAACAGCGGAGTATCCAGAGTCTTCAACAGCAAATTTAAAGTATCAAAATCCCCAGTTGTCGCCCAAGGCCCAGTCCAACTAATTAACAGTTGCCACTTCTGCAATATCCAAGGCACCAACAGCCCAATCACCGTCAAAATTACCATCGGCAAAGCCATCGGCCAACCAACTTCTGGAGCTCTGCGAGTTTTTGGCTGCGGTTTTCCCACAAACACTAAACCGAATATGCGAGTTAAATTTAGCGCTGTCAAACAGTTAACCAAAAGCAATACAACTACTAACCACAAGGGCACTGTCCAAAAACCGTTGAGCCAGCGTCGCATCGCCCAAAAGTTGCCCAGAGGTAACAGCGCTACCATCCCTGCAGCGCCTACTAAATAAGCCATAGTCGTGGCAGGCATCTTCGACCACAACCCACCCATTTCTGTTAAATTTTGAGTGTTAGTTGTGGTAATAATTGACCCTACGCTCATGAATAATAGTGCTTTGGCGATCGAGTGCGCGAACAGCAACAGCAAAGCAATGTCAACTTGATTGAGTCCCACCGCGATAAACACTAAACCCAAGGAAGCGCTGGTAGAATGCGATAGTGTTCTTTTGATGTCGATTTGGGCGATCGCTACCAAGGAAGCGCCAACCGCCGTCACCG
The DNA here is from genome assembly GCF_036701775.1 of Microcoleus sp. N9_A2. NCBI lineage: Bacteria > Bacillati > Cyanobacteriota > Cyanophyceae > Oscillatoriales > Microcoleaceae > Microcoleus > Microcoleus sp. N9_A2. The sequence continues at coordinate 16,283 of NZ_JAUBRH010000027.1, forward strand.
CACCCAAAACCACCAACACCACACCAGTCACCGGCGACAGCGCTAAAACAGGCTGAAGTTTAATCAAAATATAAGCGCCAGCACCTACAACAACCGTATTCCGCATAATCGAAGCCGGGTTGGGCCCTTCCATCGCCTCGTCAAGCCACAAATGGAAGGGAAATTGAGCGCACTTGGCTGTAGGTGCAGCGATTAAAGCCAAACCTAAAAGAGTCGCTACCAAAGGAGACAAAGTTGCAGTTGCAGCCCATATTTCTAAATCGGAAAAATTCAAACTTCCCGCTAAAGTAGAAAGCGTCACTACTCCCATCAGCAGCGGTACGTCTCCTACACGCTTTGTTAAAAACGCATCTCTAGCCGCCGTTACTACCAGCGGTTGAGCGTACCAAAACCCGACTAGCAAATAAGTTGAAAGCGTCAGCAATTCCAACAAAGCGTAAGTTAGCAGCAGCGAGTCGCTAATGGCAATGCCACTAATTGCTCCTTCAAAAAAACCGAGCAGCCCAAAAAATCGAGCTAGCGCCCAGTCTTTTTCCATGTAGCCAAGAGCGTAAATTTGTGCTAGCAGACTCAGAACTGTAACTAACTCCATTGCTCCGACGCTGATGGTGGAGATTTCTATGGCAAAAGACAAATTTAAATCTGCTGCTTGCACCCAGTGTACGAGCAACTGTTGGGGGGGTCGATCCCACGTTGCTCTAAAAATCACCGTTCCGTGGATGAAAGCCAATACAGTCATCAACAAATTGAAGTAAGCTGCAGGCCTCGGCCCTGTGGTGCGAACGGTTCCTGTAGACCACGGCAAAGTTAAAATTGCGCCAATTAAGCCATATAAAGGAACCCACCAACAGGCTTGGAGGAGAAATTCAGTCATTTAATTTATCCCTTAAACTTGAAATTACTGGCTGCCTTTATACAAAAACAGTCGCGGGCGATCGCCCGACACCCTAAAACTTTGACTAAACCCGATCGTATAGTTGTGGCAAAATAATTTGCACTCCAGATTAACTATACATTAAAGCATCAAAACTGATAATTCTCTCAACACAAATTTACTGGCTGAGCAGAAGAGGCACTCAAACAAAAAAATGCCTGCCGATGGGCCAAGACTGCCTTTTTCACCAATTTCCCCGCGATCCCCCTTTTGGAATCCCCAAGTTTCCAGGCAGTGATCAGCTCCGCCTTTACCAGAAAGAATTGGTTTAAAGCCCCAAGCCTTGTAGGGAGAAATTAAAAGAAGACTATTCATTACTCCAATCCTCGGACTTCCAGGTAGAGGTCGCACTCAACTGTCAACTGTCAACTGTCAACTGTCAACTGAAATACCGAACTCTACTTTGTATGAGTATTATTACTTACTTTGATACCCCTCGCCGTCGGCATCTACCCCTCTTTAATATTAAGATTATTAAATAAATATTAAATTATTTTAAGTAACATAAAAAATTTTAATTTTTGTTATTAAACATTATGATGTTAGTTTATATTGTCAAGGTGGACAGCTTCCCCTATTCTTATAGGATAGGAAGCTTTACACTGCATTACTAAATAATGTGGGCCTCCCCGTCCAAATTTTTAGATTTCTCAAAGATTTGTAACGGTAATTTCGCTCATCCTCAAAGGAGATTCAAAAATGTCAATTGCCGTGGGAATGATTGAGACAAAAGGTTTTCCCGCTGTTGTGGAAGCTGCCGACGCTATGGTCAAAGCTGCTCGCGTTACCCTTGTGGGCTATGAAAAAATCGGCAGCGCCCGCGTCACCGTAATTGTGCGCGGCAACGTGTCGGAAGTTCAAGCCTCAGTGGCTGCCGGAGTGGAATCCGTCAAGCGGGTGAACGGCGGAGAAGTCGTATCTACCCACATCATCGCTCGCCCCCACGAAAACCTAGAATACGTTCTGCCGATTCGATATACAGAAGCAGTAGAACAGTTCCGAGGCTACTAAGTTCTTAGCGCACAAAAATTTCCTTAAAAGAAAATTTGTGCGATCGTCAAAAATTAACAGTTTAGTTCCCCAAATATTCAATCAGGAGTAAAACCAATGGCAATTGCAGTTGGCATGATCGAAACATTAGGCTTCCCCGCAGTGGTAGAAGCCGCTGACGCGATGGTCAAAGCAGCCCGCGTCACCTTGGTAGGCTACGAAAAAATCGGTAGCGCTCGCGTTACGGTCATTGTAAGAGGAGATGTCTCGGAAGTGCAAGCTTCTGTCGCAGCCGGAGTAGAGTCAGTGAAGCGCGTTAACGGCGGACAAGTGATGTCCACCCACATTATCGCCCGCCCTCACGAAAACTTGGAGTACGTGTTGCCCATTCGCTACACCGAAGCTGTAGAACAGTTCCGTGAAGGCGTGAGCGGCATTCGCCCCCTCAACAGATCATAAGATAGGCGATTCCCTACGGGATAGCTTCGCTTCACGGCTGTTAGGGGCGTTTGGTAATTAAAAATTAAAAATCGCGATGTTTTTGATTTAGCATTTTTAATTTTTAATTGAGGTGGGCATGGGATATTGGTTATTAGTCATGAGTCATGAGTCATGAGTCATTAGTTACTAGACGAAGCTTTAAAAGGCGGACAACGGAAATCGGACAGAGCTAATAAAAAAAACAAGTGACCCTGTAAAAATGACAATTACCAATTACCTATTACCTATTACCTAAAATGCAAATGGCCAAAGTTCTCGGCACAGTTGTCAGTACCCAAAAAGAGCCGACGCTGAGAGGATCGAAATTTCTCCTGCTGCAATTCATCGATGAGGAAGGTTCACCAGTTCCCGGCTATGAGGTAGCCGCTGACTGCGTGGGCGCTGGTATAGATGAATGGGTTTTAGTAACCCGAGGCAGCGCAGCCCGGATCGCCCCCGGCAGCGAAAACCGTCCGATCGATGCTCTAGTAGTAGGCATTATAGATACTGTCAATGTAGAAAACCGCCTCATTTACAGTAAAAAAGACGACCCGTACCGCTAGTTGACAGTTGACAGTTGACAGTTGACAGTTGACAGTTGGCAGTGAACAGTGAACAGCTAACAGTTGACAGTGAACAGTGAACAGTTGACAGTGAACAACTAACAACTAACAACTAACAACTAACAAAAAGATTTTTCAGTTTAGGAGAACTTAATTTATGGCAGTCCGCAACGTTGCGGCTCCCCCGACGCCTTGGTCGAAAAACTTGGCTGAGCCCAAAATTCACGACACCGCCTTCGTACATTCCTTTTCTAACATTATTGGGGATGTGCAGATCGGTTCTAATGTGATGATTGCCCCCGGGACATCTATCCGCGCCGATGAAGGCACTCCTTTTTATATCGGACAAAGCAGTAACATTCAAGACGGAGTAGTGATTCACGGCCTAGAACAAGGCCGAGTCACAGGAGACGACGGCAAGTCCTATTCTGTGTGGGTGGGGAAAAATACTTCCCTCACCCACATGAGTTTAATTCACGGCCCTGCCTACGTGGGTGACGAGTGCTTTATCGGCTTTCGCTCTACGGTGTTCAATGCCAGAGTGGGCAACGGCTGCATTGTGATGATGCACGTACTAATTAAAGATGTGGAGATTCCCCCCGGTAAGTACGTACCTTCGGGAGCCATCATCACTAATCAGAAGCAAGCCGATCGCTTGCCTGACGTTCAAGATTCTGACGTTCAATTTGCTACCCATGTCATCGGCATCAATGACGCTCTGAGAACGGGTTATCGCTGCGCTGAGAACATCGCCTGTCTAGCACCAATTCGCAACGAGCAAACTAAAAACCCCAATATGACTCAAACCAAATATTCTACCCATGCCGGCACCCAATTGAGTTCTTCTCTAGCCGATAGCATCCGCAATTTACTAGCCCAAGGATACAGCGTGGGAGCCGAACACGCCGACGCGCGCCGCTTCCGTACCGGTTCTTGGCGCACTTGTGGCCCGATTTCCTCAACCCGCGACTCTGAAGTAATCGCGGCTTTGTCAGCTTGCATGGCTGATCACCAAGGAGAATACGTCCGCTTGATCGGGATTGACACCAAAGCCAAGCGCCGCGTACTAGAAGAAATCGTCCAAAGACCGGGAGACAATGGCTCTAACGGTTCTAACGGTGCGAAAACTCACCAATCTAACGGTAAAGTTGCACAACAAGCTTCATACCACAATAGCGGTTCCGTGTCAAGCGGAAAATTGAGTGCCGAAACAGTGGCTCAGGTTCGTGGCTTGCTAGCTCAAGGCTACAAGGTGGGGACGGAACACGCCGATGCGCGCCGCTTCCGCACTGGTTCTTGGCAAAGCGGGGCTTCGCTGCAAGTCAGAAACGAATCTGAGGCGATCGCCGCTTTGGAAGCTGTGATGAACGAATATACGGGCGAGTATGTGCGTTTGATCGGGATTGATCCGAAAGCTAAGCGCCGCATAGTTGAAGAAATTATTCAGCGTCCCGATGGCCCGGTTGCTCAATCGGCTAAGCCGGCTGGAACATCGGGATTCAAAGCAGCTTCGACTGGTGCGGCTGGTAGTGGAAAGTTGACTGGTAAGACGATCGACCAAATCCGCAATTTGCTTTCCCAAGGCTACAAAATTGGCACAGAACACGCCGACGCGCGTCGTTTCCGTACTGGTTCGTGGAGTAGTTGCGCGCCGATATCATCTAACCGCGAATCGGAAGTGATTTCCGCTCTCGAAGGCTGTATGACAGAACACAGTGGCGATTACGTCCGCTTGCTTGGTATCGACTCCAAGGCCAAGCGCCGGGTTCTCGAAGAAATTATCCAACGCCCTTAATTTGTCAGGTAATTAGCTGGTTTCTCCCGTTAAGTTCTCTGTTGGGCTGGCGGGAGAAATGCAATCGCATTGAAGTTAGATTTTAGATATTTAGAGAACTCGATTGAGAAGTATTGGTCAAAATCTAGAATCTTCTGAAACTTTCTAGAAAACGTTAAAGCCTCAAGCTTCTTAGTATACTAAATCCTAGTTTCTTAGCTTGAAAGGATTAATTGTATCAGTCGAGAAAACCGATAATTTAAAGTCCTTATATCTAAAATTATAGCTCCTTTCATGGTGAAGTTGAATGTATTTATCGCCACTGCAATTAAGTAGCAACTCTCAGATTTTGATGAGTGGCGATGTAGTTGTGAATGAGGGTGCGGCGATCGCCCCTGGAGTCATCCTGCAAGCAGATCCGGGTAGCCGGATCTTGATCGCCGCCAGTGCCTGTATCGGTATGGGAGTTATCCTTCACGCCCGTGAAGGTACTCTGGAAATCGCGGCGGGCGTTATTCTGGGTGCAGGGGTGCTGGTGGTAGGTGCGGGGACGATCGGGGAAAATGCCTGTATTGGCGCCGGGACGACCATAATCAATCCTTGTATAGACAAAATGCAAATTATGCCAGCAGGTTCTCTAATCGGAGATACCAGCCGCCAAGCCGCCGCAGAAGAAGCAACCGCAGCGCCAACAGCAGCGCCAACATCACCAGAAACCCCCGAAGCCACTACGCCACCAGTCGATCGACCGATCGAGCCGATCGAGCCGCCACAACCCACCCAAACACCGCCTCAAACAGCGCCAGAGACTGCCCCAGACCCGCCGGAATCCACCGCTGCAGAGCCTCCCCAACCAGGGGAAACGCCAACTATTCTGTACGGTCAAGCTCACATCAATCGGCTGTTGGGGACGCTGTTTCCGCACCGGCAAGCTTTTAATCGATCGGAGGAAAACGGCCAAACTCTATCGGGCGGTTCCGGGTAGCCGTCATTTCGCCAAAAGGCAGCTATGCTGAAGGCAGAAAGATCAAATATAAATAGGTAATCTCATATTATTGGTAGCTCAGCAATTTGTAAGGCCTTGCAGCAGCAATCTGTGTCTTGTAGCTCGTGCAGTCTGTCTTCTCATCTGAGAAACTATAAACTATCAACAAATTTTTATTTTGGGAAGTTTCTAAGGGTAATAGAAGATGGACGGACAAACAGATCGTAACAGTCACGAAGAGCGATCGCAGCGCCAGGAATACTTCAAAGACACTGCTTTGGGTTTGGTATCCACCAAGAGTTTTCCGGCAATTGTGGGGACTGCTGACATGATGCTGAAGTCGGCAGGGGTGATTTTAGTAGGATACGAAAAAATTGGTTCCGGTCACTGTACTGCGATCGTCCGGGGCAGAATTTCCGACGTGCGTTTGGCGGTGGAAGCTGGAGCTCAAACTGCCGAACAGTTCGGGCAGTTTGTTTCTAAGTTGGTGATTGCTAGACCTTTGGCTAATTTGGAAGTGGTTTTGCCGATCGGCTTTCGCCTGACTCAACTGTCGGAAAGTGGCAGTTATTCTCGGTTGAGCAATCAGGCGATCGGTTTGCTCGAAACCCGGGGATTTCCGGCAATGGTCGGCGCTTGCGATGCTATGCTCAAATCCGCAGACGTACACTTGGCCGCCTACGAGAAAATTGGCGCCGGTTTGTGCACGGCAATTATTCGCGGTGCAGTCGCAGATGTAGCAGTAGCCGTAGAAGCGGGGATGTACGAAGCTGAGCGAATTGGCGAGTTGAACGCGGTGATGGTAATTCCGAGGCCTTTGGAAGATTTGGAGCAAACTTTGCCGCTGGCGAGTTGCTGGATAGAGCACCGTCAACCTGTGATGATGCCCGTGTCCGTTAAGGAAAAGGAACAAGAATTGATCGAACTTCCAGATTTGGAGAAATTGACTGTTTATGTGGAAGAGGAAGTCGAACGGTAATCGGTAATTGGTAATCGGGAATTAGGAATTAGGCAATTGTTCGGATGTATCTTACTAAATGGTTCGGGTAAGGTGCTTGTGGCATAATACATATAGAGGTTCTGTATAAATCCTGAGATTGTTGCCTACTCTTGGTGATATTAAATAACGGACAATATTATGCACTTTAAGTTTTCACCAAACATCCTCAACAGGCTAGGCGAGGAACTGATCCCGAACCCGGATCAAGGTATTATAGAGTTAGTTAAGAATGCTTATGATGCTGATGCTACAAAATGCACCGTAGAGCTTATAAATACTAGCAATATAGGTGGCTCAATAATTATTTCAGATAACGGTACAGGTATGGATACCGATGCCATTAGTGAGGGATGGTTGGTACTGGGTCGCTCAAAAAAAGCAGCCCGACAGCCCACACTGCTGGGACGTTTACCTGTTGGCGATAAAGGATTAGGCAGGCTAGCTGCTTTGAGGCAAGGTTCTCAAGTTGACCTAAAAACCAGACCTAAAAATGAGCCGGGATTTGAGTACAGTCTCATAATTAACTGGGATGTTTTTGAAGGCGCTGATGTCGTAGAAGATGTCTCTTTTGATGCTCAAAAAAATTCTACTGAAAAAAGTCAAGGAACTGATATTACAATTCATAACTTAAAAGTTAAGTTGGGAAGACTTGAGATTAAAAGACTGGCAAGAGAACTTTTACTTTTAGCCGATCCATTTGATAATAGTGTCGCTTTCCGTCCTCGGCTGATAGCTCCAGGATTTTCCGATATCGAAAAAAAAGTAAATGAGGCTTACTTTGAGGCCGCTGAATATCATTTAAAAGCTAGTTTGAATGCGAAGGGAACTGCTGAAGCGACGCTGTTAGATTGGAAGGGAGACTTGATTTTTAGCGCCGATCATGAAAATATTTCTCGAAATCCCTCTAAAGAACCATACAGAAGTGTGCCAGCGGAATTTGAGATGTGGGTTTTTCTGCTAAATCCTCAAAATTTCTCAGCCAAAAAAGTTTCTTCCGCAGAAGTCAGAAGTTGGCTGACTGAGGTAGGAGGTGTTCATCTTTACCACCGAGGTTTGCGGGTAAAGCCTTATGGCGATCGCACCGATGATTGGCTGAATATCAATTTAGCACGGGCTAGGAACCCTGAGGTGCGTCCTTCCACCAGCACGGTTATTGGCCGAGTAATTGCGATCGATCCTGATGACTTCCTAATTCAAAAAACCGATCGGCTCGGTTTCATAGAAAATGAAGCTTTTTTGGAGCTGAGACGCTTTGCTGTCGATGTGTTGGAATGGATGGCTAAAGAGAGGCTGAAAGAAACAGAAAAGAAACGAGAGGAAATCAAGCAAGAATCTAGTCAAGATGTTGAGGATGTCAAAATACGTCTTGAAAAAGCGATCGAAGAAGCAGTAGCGCAAGAAAATCGGGCGATCGTGCGGAATGTAGTTAAAGAGTATGAAACTGCTAAAGAGCGAGAAATAAAAGCATTGCGCGATGACCTTCAGCTCTATCGCAGTTTGGCTACAGCGGGAACAACGGCAGCAGTTTTTGCTCACGAATCTAGTAAACCTGTCACTCTAATCCAGAAATTAGCTCAGAGAATAGAAAGTAAAGGAAAACAACTACTGAGTGACGAGGAATATACAGAGTCTCTGAAAGAACCTGTAGAAATGCTTTATCGAACCAGTAGTTCTTGGAAGCGTTTTGCTAATTTTCCGCTGCATTTATTAAAACGAGAAAAGCGTCGCTCTGGTGTGATAGATGTCCACAGTGTTATTGACGATACAGTTGAACTGTTCCAACCTTTTTTTGAAGAATCTAAAATAGAAATAAAAACAATAAAAGTTAATCAAATACCCCACATCAGGGGTAGCATTGCTCTGGTAGAAGCCATTCTGACAAATCTGCTGACAAATACTATTAATGCTTTCCAGGTTGAGGGCGCACGCAATCAAGGACGGAAAATAATTATCATCACTGAAATTTCAGGGAATAACGTGCGACTAAAAGTCTTAGATAATGGTTTGGGAATCAAGGATATTGAACTAGATGAAATTTGGTTGCCTGGTATCACGACTACAACTGGTGGTACAGGTTTTGGCTTGACAATTGTCAAAGATTCTGTTAAAGATATGAGAGGGAAAGTACGCGCGATCGCGAATGGCGAATTGGGAGGAGCTGAGTTTGCTGTAGAATTACCGCTTTCTGGGAGTTAACTGTAATGATTGCACAAATTTCACTTAATAAAATAGCAATAGTTGATGATGAACCAGACTTAGCTAAGGTGACTGGGTGGGATGTAGAGGAGGCGGGTTTTGAATCTTTTATAGTCGATGACTTTTTCAGAGAAGTCGATGTACTTGCATCGCATATTGAGAAAAATGCTCAAGGTGCCTTGTGCGACCATCGTTTGGCTAATTATGGGCGGACTAATTTTTCTGGAGCGACATTAGTAGCCGCATTGTACGATCGAAAAATTCCATCTATTCTCATAACTCAGTACACCGCAATAGATGCCAATGTCTCTATTAGAAAGTCGCGGCGCAAAATTCCCGTGCTTTTGAGTCGAGATGAAGCCAATGCTGCGACTATAAAACAAGGAATTGAAAACTGTGTTTTAGAACTTAGGGGTCAAGTCCCCAGTAACAGAAAACCTCATAGAACGCTAGTAAGAATCACCAATACTGATAAAGAATCTGGGGAAGATGTTCTAGATGCAATAGTTCCTGGTTGGAATCCCCATGAGGCTGTTCGTTTTCCTGCTGTGCTTATTCCCGAAGAAATTCGACAGGACGCACTAAAAGGAGGTGTCCGTTTATTTGCTCATGTTAATATAGGAGCTGATAAATCTGAGGATCTTTATTTTGAGAAATTCCAGTTAGCACCTGAGTTAGATGATAATGATGAGCTTACCTGAACTTATAATTTTAGATGTTGGTCATGGAAATTGTGCAGTTTTGAGAGATACAAACGGCGTAATAGTTATTGACTGTGCTTATGGCGTTACTTTGATAGAAACATTGGAACATTTATCTATTCAAGAAATTTCACATATTTTGATTTCTCATGCTGATGCAGACCACATTGCAGGCATCATCAACCTGCTGTTAAATGAAGATATCAAAATTAATAACGTACATTTAAATCCCGATTTACTCAGGAACACAGAAATTTGGAAAGACTTACTTATTGCTTTAAAAGATGCACGGCTACGTTTGGGTACAGTAGTTTCAAGTGAACTGACAACAACAAAAACAGGTCAGTTGAATGTGGGTCAAGTTATGGTAGAAATTCTTGCCCCAACTCCTGAATTAGCCCTGGCTGGTGGAGTAGGTAAAACTGTGGACGATCGCCGATTGAACCCCAACTCGACATCGGCTGTTATTGGTCTGGTTCACAATACTCATAGAGTGGCTATATTAGGTGCTGATATTGACCAAGTTGGATTAGACGAACTTCTAAAGGAAAGAAGTGAATTGAAAGCTGACATCTTGGTTTTTCCACATCATGGAGGTAGACCGGGCGGTGCTGATAGCAAAGCATTTGCTCAGCAGTTGTGCGATTTAGTCCAACCTAATCTAGTAGTATTCTCGATCGCTCGGGGGAGATTTGGAAATCCCCGCGAAGGCATAGTAGAAGGTGTAGTTACTTCTTTGCCAACGGCTCATATTTTATGTACTCAGCTATCAAGCAAATGTGCAGACAGCGTTCCCGATTCAGAACCCGCGCACTTAAATGCTCTGCCTGCTAGGGGGCGCACAAGCAACAGTTGTTGTGGAGGAACTGTATCAATCAAGATTGCAGGCAACAAAACGACTTATGCTGCCGGCATTGCTGCACACCAAGAATTTATCGATCGAGTTTCTCATCCACTATGTCGGCGTTTTAGAGTTTGATGTTGCTTATTCATGGCGAGTTTGTTAACAATATCTAAAGTTTACACTTAGAAAACACGTGCAGCAATTGATACCAAGTTTTACGATCGCTTCGATCACAGCCCGAGAATGGGAAACAGGATTTCGACTAAAATCAGACTTTTTACTGAAACTCAAGATTGTCAATAATCGAACTGGTAAAGTAAATCAAGCCGGCGTAGTGACGGTCTCCAGAAGCTCGAAGAGCTGTTAAAATGAACCTAAAATCCTGTTTCCGGTAGATAGCCTACAATCAATTTGAGGGTAATCTAATAACGGGTGGCAAAAAAAGAGAAGTTTAACAGTTGTTCAACTCAAAACTGACAGCAAAGGAATCAACCCCCAGAATCAAGCAATCCTGAAAGTTGACATATGAACCTCAAACAATTTTACAAACGCGGTTTGCACAGCGCCAAGAAAGGAAACTATGAAGCGGCACTTGAGGACTTCGATCAGATATTGCAAGTCAATCCCGCCGATGCCAAAGCCTATAACAATCGCGGCTTGGTTTACTATTACATGAAAGACTACCAAAAGGCGATCGCAGACCTCACCCAAGCACTAGATATCAATCCTAGCTTGTTCGAGGCCTATCTGAATCGAGGCAATGCTTGGCGCCATCTCGGAGAACACGAAAAAGCCATTGACGATCTCAACTGCGCTTTAGCCAGTAAGCCTAATAACCACGCTATCTACAACAACCGAGGACTCGTACTTGCTAATTTAGGGCATTACGAAGAAGCAATAGAAGACTACAATCAAGCTCTCTCTATCAATTCCCACAATTATAAAACCTATTACAACCGGGGGCGCGCTTACTACCTTTTGGGAGAAAAAGAAGCAGCAACGGAGAACTTTAACGAAACGCTGCGATTGAATCCTAGATATATCAAAGCTTACATAAATCGCGGTCTCTGTTACCACCAATTAGGAGACAATACGCAGGCGATCGCCGACTATAACACTGCACTCGGCATCGATCCAAATAATGTTTATGCGTATTATAACAGAGGTTGCGTTCGCTATAAATTAAAACAAATGCAGCTTGCAATTGAAGACTTTAACAAAGCAGTGGAACTCGATCCCAACTATGTTAAAGCTTACCTCAACCGGGGTTTAGCGCTGTATAAACTTGGAGATATTGCGACAGCAAATAAGGATTTTTACCACGTAATGTGCATTAATGCTGAATCTTATTTATACTACCAGGCCCAGCGGTGCACACCTGATATTAATTCGTACTTCAAGGAAGCGCCGCAGGTGGAACTTAATAATGCTGTCGAATACTACAACACAACATTAAATACGATGTCAACTTCCTTAAGTTCCGCAGCATTAAACGCCGTCTGGAATCAAGAAGATTTGGAGAACCGAGACTCGATTATCTGTGAAGGTGAATTTATTAATGATTGATTTAGTCAGTAGTCAGTGTAGTCAGTAGCCATTAGTCATTAGACTTATTGCCTAAATCTTTGAGCGAGGAAACTGCAGATGCAACGCACAGACATTTAAACCCACATTCCGCAACCCCCAACGGGCAGCGTACATGGATTGAGTAGATCAAAGTGAATCATCCGAGACAATGGTAAGTAGAAATATTCAATAATTTCTGTCCCTAATGATCACCCCGTTCTCCATTCCTGAAAATTGAGGTTCGGAGGTGAGTTAAATCTGAGTCCGTTAAAAATGCGATCGGGAGCATCTCATATTTGTAAAAACACTTTTTCTGGCTCCTTCCTTCTTCCTCCTTCTTTCTGACTCTTTCCTCCTGGCTCCTGGCTCCTGGCTCCTAACTCCAATTTCTAGCTTGGCTGCATGCAGAAGTGAGATGCTCCCAATGCGATCGGTCAAAAACCAAGTTTATTGCTGAATCGGGAAAAAGCCTCCTTCGCGCATTTCTTGAATACTCTCTTTAACTGCCTGAATGATGCGCTCTGTGTCTTCATTAGTGTGAGCGGTGGAGAGAAAGCAGCTACGACCTTCGGATATGAAAATACACTTTTCGAGTAAGTGAAAAAGTAGCGGATCTATCTCAACCGAGGCAGCAGCGCGAAATTGCGAGCCGAAATTTACAAGCCAGACAGAGACTTCATTTTCTTTGAAATAAGCATTCAGGGTTTCAACTAGCTGCGAAGTTCGCTGATTCAACTGCTGCTGAAGGGTTGGGCCTTGACTTTTAAGATAGCGCAGCACGGAACGCGCAGCAGCCAGAGCAAGTGGGTGCTTGCAAAAAGTGCCGGCAAAAATTGTTGTTTTTACCTGGGGGGAGGAATCATCGCCGTAGTTCCACAAACCGCCGTCAATTTTATCCATATAAGCAGCTTTTCCAGCGATAATTCCAATCGGCATACCACCCCCGACGATTTTACCGTAAGTTGCAATATCTGCCTCAATGCCAAACCACCCCTGCGCCCCGCCTTGATGAATTCGGAAACCAGTAACCATTTCATCAAAAATCAGCGCAATTTCTGATTCTTTTGTTAATTGTCTGAGTTGGTGGAGAAATTCTTTGGGTTGTAAATCGAGACGGCGGCTTTGCACCGGCTCGACGAGAACCGCCGCTAATTCATGCTGGTGAGCTTTGATCATTTCCAGGGCGTGAGGGCTTCCGTAATCCAAAACTAAAACATCTTCAATAAAATTAGCGAGAATTCCTGGCGCTTTTGGAATGGTGCATAAATCGCCATTGATCTTTTTTAGAACTGCGAGAGTTCCGTCAAAATGACCGTGATAAGAACCAGAAAACAAAGCAATTTTATTGCGTTTAGTTGCCGCTCTAGCTAATCGTAAAGCTGCCATCACCGCTTCCGTACCCGTATTAGAAAAAGTGACGCGCTCCATTCCCGTTAATTCGCAGATTAATTCCGCAACTTCTCCGGCAATTTCTGCTTGAGGACCAATTTGCACACCGCGATCGAGTTGCTGTAATAGGGCTTCTTTAATAAAGGTCGGATTATGACCGAAAAGATTGATGCCAAATCCCATCGTGATATCGATGTATTCGTTGCCATCAACATCCCATATTTTAGAGCCAAGCGAGCGATCGGCGACAATGGGATAAAACATCTCCTTGACGGGAATGCGAAACCCATCAGAAGCCCGATTGTCAGCGAGAACCGGACGGTATTTTTGCGCGAAATTCTTAGATGTCTTTGTGCGATCGGTGTAGCGCTCTATGAGCGCTTTCATGTGTCTTTGTTGCAATTCGTTCATTTTGAAGTCTCCAGAGATTGAGCTAGGTAGGGACGCAATGCTTTGCGCCCTTATAGGTTTTAATTGTGGCTACCTATCAAGCCACAATCGGCGAGATAGGAAAGGTAAGTGCGAAACAGATTCGCATCCGCTTGCGGACAGGTGATGTCAGTGGTAGCAAGTCCATCTAGTGTATTTTTGCAATCGAACTGTAGCGTTCCTGATTGTGACATTTCCGCTTCAGAAACTTTTTCTGAAAAAAGACCGACAAGCGGGTACAAAGCATTTTCTGGAGAATATCCAGCGCGATTGATTATTTCTGCTTGCCAAGCCTCAGACGAAACTCGTTTGATTGGATAACCCATTGAGCAAATCCAGCCCAGCAATTCGCTCATTTGAAAGGACTGAGTGTTGACTAAATGAAAAGTCTTTCCGAGCAATTCTTTTTGCCTCGAAAGATGAACTATCGCTCGGCTCACATAGTCAACAGGCGCTACATTGATCAGCTTATCGCCATCGGGCGCACATCCAAGTTGCACGCAACCAGCGATTAACCTGTACAGTAAGTCACTGGGATTGCAGGCCCCTGTTTTGCTGTCCCCAGAAATGCGACCTGGCCTGTAAATGGTAACAGGAATCCCGCGAGCGCGCGCGACCTCTACTAACTTTTCTGCCACCCACTTAGTCTGAGTGTAAGCGCCTTTTAGACCCTCTCCCGGAGTGAGTTCATCCTCCTCTCGCACCACCTTAATCCCAGATTCTCCCCTGGCCGAGAAAACGGAAATAGTAGAAATTAAATGGACTGGTTTTAGCTTACTTTGACTCGCCAATCTCAGAACTTCCTGCGTCCCCAAAACGTTAGCGGGTTTGAGAACCGAGTAGGGATAAGTAAACTTGACAAACGCGCCATTGTGGTAAATGACATCAATTTTACTGGCTAAAACTCGGAACTGCTCCTCGGAAATCCCCAAAAGTGGTTGAGACAAATCTCCAGCAATTGGGATAATTCGCTCGCTGCTGCTTTCATCCCAAATTAAATAGGATTCGAGGCTGCTTTGAATCCGCTTTTTGCCTGATTCTGCATCGGCAGAACGAACTAGGCAATAAATTTCTGCTTGAGTTTGTTGCAAGAGGTCGCGGAGTAAAAAGGCTCCCAAAAAGCCCGTCGCCCCTGTTAAGAGAATGCAAGCTGGTTCAGTTTTTGGCTCCCTCCATGGAGTTGCAGGGCGAATTGCCGGGTCTAAAACAACTTCAGCGTTAATATCGAAACTTGCAGTGCGATCGCCCGCTGTGTTGCCCCCTTGTTGCATTTCGATTTTTTCAGCTAAACCAGCTACAGTAGGAGCTTCAAACAAAACGCGCAAAGGCAATTCCACCTGAAAAGATTCTCGCACTTTGGCTAACAACTGAGTAATCAGTAATGAGTGTCCCCCCAAGTCAAAGAAATTATCGTGAATTCCTACCTTTTGAAGGTTGAGAAGCTGGCTCCAAATTTCGGCAAGAATCTTCTCACCGGGAGTGCGAGGGCCTACAAACGTATCTGTAAAATTGGCTGCTATTGACGGTGCAGGAAGCGCTTGACGGTCTATTTTGCCATTGGGAGTCAGTGGCAGCGCTTTCAGAACCACAAAAGCAGAAGGTATCATGTATTCGGGCAGCTTTTCTTTGAGGAATGAACGCAGGCTTTCAATCAGTTGTGAGTCCTGAACGCTGAGTTTTGAGTGAGCAACGATATAGGCGACTAAACGCTGATTTCCCGGTTCATTTTCCTGAAGTACAACGACTGCCTCACGTACAGAGGGATGATGAGACAGCCCCGCCTCAATTTCCCCCAATTCAATGCGGAAACCTCGCAGCTTTACTTGGCGATCGACGCGATCGATAAATTCTATATTTCCGTCTGGCAAATAGCGAGCTAAGTCGCCAGTTTTGTAAAGTCGAGTTTTCGGTTCCTGAGTCAATGAATTGCAAATGAATTTTTCTGCCGTGAGTTCTGGTTGGTTTAGATAGCCGCGAGCCAATCCCGCACCAGCAATATATAATTCACCTGCCACCCCTACAGGAACCGGCTGCAAGTGCGAATCGAGCAAATAAATCTGCGTGTTGGGTAGCGGGCGACCTAAAGGAACTGTCTCGGAAATGCGATCGCCTTGCATTTTTACCTGATAAGTCAGCACGCCTACAGTTGTTTCTGTCGGCCCGTAATGGTTGAATATCAAGCAGTCTGGATTGTATTTCTGAATTGTTTCAATTAAATTCCACATCAAAGGCTCACCGCCGAGAATTAATCGCTTTTTAGGTAAGATTTGCGAGGCGTTAGAATCGCTCAACAAAGCTTTTAAGTGAGAGGGAACAATTTTCAGACAATCGATAGAATGTTGCTGAAAATAAGCCGCAATTGCTTGAGGATCTGTTGCGCGTTCTTGAGAGATGATGTGGAGGCACCCGCCCGAACACAAAGCGGGGAAAATAACAGTGTGTCCTAAGTCTGCTGCGAATGTGGAAACGGTGGCAAAATTGGCAGTCGGTGGCAGGTTTAATTTTTCCTGAATGCCGTGCAGGTAATTGAGCAGTTGCCGGTGTTCAATGGCGACTCCTTTGGGTGTGCCAGTGGAACCGGAAGTGTAAATGACATAAGCTAAATTTTCAGGAGAGAGAGGGGGAGAGAGAGAGGGGGAGACAGAGGGAATTTCTGCGTCTAAGCAGACGATCTGTGCTTGAGTTTCAGGCAAATTTTTGAGGAGATGCTGTTGGGTTAACAGCACTGGAGTCTGAGCATTTTGCAACATCAATGCTAGGCGCTCTTTGGGCATGGCTGGGTCGAGCGGTAGGTACGCGCCACCTGCTTTGAGGATGCCTAGAATTCCAGCGATCGCCTGTAGGGGCGGTGCCCCCGTGCCCGCCCCCCTTTCAACGCAAATGCCGACAATCACCTCTGGTTTTATCCCTAATTGTTGCAAATAATGGGCGATTTGGTTAGCGCGGGCGTTGAGTTCGCTGTAGGTAATTTGCTGATTTTCACAAACAGCAGCTATCCGGTTCGGCGATCGCTCTGCTTGTTCTTCAAATAGCTGGTGAACGCACTTATCGAGCTGGTAATCTGCTTTTGTGCTGTTTAATTCTAGTAATAACTGATGTCGGGCGCGATCGCTCAGCATTTCGAGTTGGTCGATCGCGGTTTGTGGGTTGCTGGCTGCACTTTGCACTAAGGCGTAAAATTGCTCTGCCAAGCACCGGATACTGTTGTCTGCAAGGAAGATAGGATCGTAGTGAAACTCAGCCGCGAGCGAGTCATTTTGGCGGTGGCAAGAGAGTTTAACTTTGAAGCGATCGCAGCACGCATACTGCTTGTAAATCGAAAAAGATGTGCCAGCAGCGGCATACTTTTCGAGATGTTCCTCAAACTCGAAACCAAATGGAAAGCCGGAAGAGTTGCCTAGATATTCGTGGGAGAAATATTCTTGATACTTGTATGCCTCGCGTTCTTCCTGCTGAATTTGCTGCAAGGTTTCCGCGAAGGAAAAATTTTCGGTTAGTTGGCTCGACAGCGGTAAAAATTTGGCAAACAGCCCAAGCGCGGGCTCTAGTTCTTCGTATTTTCGACCGTCGAATGCCACGCCAACAGCGAGCTCTGATTGGCCAATCAGCCGCCAGAGCAAAATTTTCCAGCAAGCGAGCAAGAATGTAGAAAGTGAGGTGTTGTACTGGCGGGCGATCGCTTCCACTTTTTCCAGCAAAGCTAACTCTAATTTGACCTCAAAAGCTTGGGGAGTAAATTGAGCTGGCGCGTTGATTAATCTATTTTCAAACGGCAACCTTAAACTCGCTAGCGCCGATAAATCTTGTCTAGTCCAGTATTCTTTGCCCTCCGCCGCTTCCTCATCTTCGAGCAATTCATTTTGCCATTCGGAAAATTGAACGTATTGTACAACTTCATCGGAAAGTTCT
This sequence comes from Microcoleus sp. N9_A2, assembly GCF_036701775.1. Taxonomy (NCBI): domain Bacteria; kingdom Bacillati; phylum Cyanobacteriota; class Cyanophyceae; order Oscillatoriales; family Microcoleaceae; genus Microcoleus; species Microcoleus sp. N9_A2. Next base: position 34,043 of record NZ_JAUBRH010000027.1, read on the forward strand.
TCGCCGTGAAGGGAGGCAGCATAGCACTGGCTGAGTTCTCGAACCAGATTTTTTAGTGTGCGACTATCGGCGCACAGTGCTGGTAAACTGACTAACAAAATATGCCTCTCAGATGAAAGTGTAATTAAAGACAAGCGCCAAACAGGATTGCCCTCGAAGTTGAATAAAGCGCTCTTTTCTTGCTGAAAAATCTCTTCAAGTTTGGCTTCTTGCTCCTGGGGAGTCACTTCACTTAAGTTAACCCAGTTCCACGAAACAGAGCTATGTTCGGAGATAACTTGTATAGGAATTTTTAGCCCGGCCTTTCGCTGAAAGCTTGTCCGGATAATTTCGTGACGATCGCTAACTTTTTCTAAAGCTTTTTTTAGGTTATCAGTTTGAAGACTTCCCTCGATCAAAATAGCGGATTGAATGCGATAAGCAGGGCTGTCTTGCTGCAACAGCCACAGATATTTTTGCTGGGGTGAAAGCCGAAATCCATTAATTGTTTGCATTGTTTTTATTTCTCAAAGCACTACTTTATTCTCGTTACCCGGTTCTGCCTCGAAGAGAGGAGAAAGCAGGGCTGTTTCGGGGCAACCACGGGGGGATTGCCCCTACGGAAAACGATGATTTTGTAGGGGCGGTGCCCCCGTGCCCGCCCTCCCCATCCACGATTTGCTAGGTGTTTCAGAGATTGGGGCAGCCACGGGGGGCAGCCCCTACAAGAGAATGAAACAGCCCTGGAAGAGATGAGAGGAAATTAAATTCCTAATTCAGGAATCATTTCGCCCATCGCTACAACAATTTTTCGCGAACCGATAAATGGATTGCGACTGTGAGCGGCAAGCATATTATCTAGCATTAAGATGTCTCCTGCTTGCCAGGGAAAACTAACAGCAGCTTGCGCGTACACTGCCTGAATTTCTTCCATTACCGAGTCTTCAATAGGAGTGCCGTCACCGTAATAGACATTGCGGGGGAGGTTCTCTTCTCCAAAAACAGAGAGCAAGGAAGCGCGGGTTGCCGCATCTAAGCAGGAAATGTGGTGCAAGGGAAGTTGGTTAAAAAATACCATCTCTTGGGTTTTTGGGTGCTTGGCAATTGCGGGGCGAATTTTGCGAGTTCTCAAATTATTTCCTGCTTTCCACTCAAATTCCATCCCAGCTTGTCGGCAGTATTCTTCAACCACCGATTTGTCTTCAGTTTTGAAAAAATCTTTCCAGCTTACATCTAGTCCGTCTGTGTAGTTACGAACGTACATAATTTGCTTTTGGGCAAATTTTTCTCTGAGTTTCGGGTCTAGCAACTGGTAAATTTTACGGCAGTCAACAATCGGCGTTTCTCCGCCTTGTTGCGCTGGCTGAACGCAGAAAAACCAGATTTTCATCGGCCAGCGGTGCAGGTGCGAACTCTCGCTGTGAAATAAGATAGCTTTATCTGCTGGGTAAGGAGTTGAACCGTAAACTTTTCCGCTAACTCCTTCGCGTGGCAAATCCCCGTACTCCCCAAATAATTCCGAACAAATTGAGAGTGCAAACTGCTCGAATGCGGAAACCACAGGGTCGATGAACCCTCGAAACAGAATTGCTCCGTGCTGTAGCAATTTTGCTTCTATCAATTCGCGGTTGTTCTTTGCCCAGTCTGCAAGATCGACATTGTTAATAGCGGGTTTGATGACTAACGGGAATAGTTCCCCAGGCTGAAGAAACTCGGTTTTTATCAACTCGCCTTCAGGCAGAGCAACCTCTTTCGGTTTAATGCTCTTAAACTTGCTGAAATTTATTTTTTCGCGCTTTAGTTCTTGCATGGTTTGTTTTTGTTTTTCAGCTTCCGTGATAATTTCCAAGTTGTTTAACCGAGTTTCTGGCTGCGCTACAATGCTGCTGAGGAGGGTTTCAAAGCGATTTGACATTTGCTCGATGGTGGCGCAGTCGAAAAGACCTGCATTATATTTCCAACTACCGGCAATTCCCCGCTCGGTTTCCCCCACGAAGAGAACTAAATCGAATTTCGCAATTTCGCTGTCAACTTCTAACGGAGTTAAAGTTAAATTCCCCAGCTTTAAAGCAGGCATCGGCATATTTTGCATGACGAATAAAACTTGAAAAATTTGTGGCTGATTTAGAGTGCGATCGGGGCGCAATCCCTCCACTAATTTGTCGAAGGGTAAATCTTGATGAGCGTAGGCTTTTAAAGTTACTTCGCGCACCCTTGCGAGCAATTCACAAAAAGTGGGATTGCCACTCAAATCAGTCCGCAAAACGAGGATATTGACAAAGAAGCCTATTAAAGCTTCTGTCTCAATTTGGGTGCGATTTGCCAGGTCTGTGCCGACAATGATGTCATCCTGATTTGTATAGCGATATAGCAGCGTTTCTAAAGCGGCTAGCATCGTCATAAATAGGGTGGCACTTTCTTGACGACTCAGCTTATTGAGGGCTTGCGAAAGGGTTGGGGAAAGCTGGAACGGTTGAAGGGCAGCCCGATAGGTAGAAACATTAGAGCGCGGTTGTTTGGTAGGCAGTTGCAGCACTGGCAAAGGATTGCCTAAGTGTTGCTTCCAATAGGCAAGTTTTGTTTCTAAAACTTCCCCAGAAAGCCAGTTTCGCTGCCAGACGGCATAATCGACGTATTGAAGGGGAAGTTCGGAAAGTGGGGAAGCTTTGCCAGCACAAAAAGCTTCGTAGAGTGCAGCCATTTCCCGCACGAGTACCCCTAGGGACCAGCCATCTGCAACGATGTGATGAATGGTTAGCAATAATATAGATTCTGTCTCCTTTAACTGTAGCAAAGTAACGCGCATTAATGGCCATTTTGCTAAGTCAAAAGGTTGTCGCGCTTCTTCAAGAGCGAGTCGCACCGCTTCGGCTTCCCGCTGCGAGTGAGGAAATTCCCGCAAGTCTATGACTGAAAGCGCGAAAGTCGGAGAGGGAATAATCGTTTGAATCGGTCGCCCTTCCACTGTGTTAAAAATTGTCCGCAAGGCTTCGTGGCGAGCGATAATTGTTTGGAAACTTCGCTGTAATGCTGTCACGTCGATCGCGCCTTTCAAGCGCACGGCTGCGGGAATATTGTACGCTGGATCGCCCGGTTGCAATTGATCGACGAACCAGAGCCGCTGTTGTGCAAAGGAAAGGGGCAATTCTCCCTCCCGCGATGCGCGATCGATGGGGGGTGCTTTCAGGTTTTGCTCGGTGCGATATTGCAAGAGGCTTTCGGTCACAGTTGCGACGGTAGGCGATTCAAATAAAACGCGCAGGGGCAATTCAATTTGAAACGCTTCTCGCAGGCGGGCGATCGCCTGAGTAGCCAGCAATGAATGACCTCCCAATTCAAAGAAGTTATCGTGAATGCCAACTCGCTCTAAACCGAGAACTTCCGCCCAAATTTCTGCTATTAATTGCTCGTCGGGAGTTCGAGGCTCGGTAAAATTGCTCTCGAATTCCGCTGTGTTTGTGTCAGGTGCTCTTAGCGATCGCCGATCGATTTTTCCGTTAGGCGTTAAAGGCATTGCTTCCAGCAGCACAAACGCTGACGGTATCATGTACTGCGGCAGTTTTTGTTTGAGAAAGACGCGCAAGTGATTAATAAATTCTGAATTCGTAGGAGCAGTGTTCCCGTGTCCGCCCCGGAGTTCTGAGTTAACAACGATATAAGCTACTAAACGCTTGTCGCCCGGATTATCCTCTCGAACCAGTGCGATCGCTTCTCGCACGGCTGGGTATTGGCTGAGTACCGCTTCAATTTCGCCTAATTCGATGCGAAATCCGCGAACTTTCACCTGGTGGTCGCTGCGCCCCATAAATTCAATGTTTCCATCTGGGAGATAGCGAGCCAAGTCCCCGGTTTTATAGAGGCGTTCTGAAAGAATAAACGATGAAGGATGAATGAAGCATGAAGCATGAATTCCGTCCTCTGCAAAGGGGTTAGGAATAAACTTCTCTGCGGTCAGTTCCGGTCGGTTTAGGTAGCCTCTAGATAAGCCGGCACCGCCGATGTGCAGTTCGCCAAATATGCCAACGGGAACTGGCATTAAATAGCGGTCTAATATGAAAATTTGAGTGTTAGCAATCGGGCGACCGATGGAAACTGATTCATCTTTGCGATCGACCTGATAGAGAGTTGACCAGATAGTGGTTTCTGTAGGGCCGTATAAATTCCACACAGCAGCGCCACGCAAAAGCAACTGATTGGCGAGCTGTCGGGGTAAAGCTTCTCCCCCGCACAGTATTTTTAATTGATTGTTTCCCGGCCATCCTGCTGCTAAAAGCATTTTCCAACTGGCTGGAGTAGCTTGCATAAATGTCGCGCCAGAATTTGTTAATGTTTCTAACAGCTTTTCCCCGTTTGATGCCACTTCTCGGCTGGCTACAACGACGCGAGAACCTGTTGTAATAGGCAGGAACAGTTCCAGCGCTGCAATGTCAAAAGATAAGGATGTTACTGCTAGCCAAACATCTCGGTCTGCGATCGCGAGTTGTTGGTGCATAGAACTCAAGAAGTTAACGGCAGAGGCGTGGGAAATTTGCACTCCTTTGGGTTGACCTGTTGAGCCTGAAGTATAGATGACATAGGCTAAATTTGAGGAATTTTGTAAACCCACGACTGGCTCGTCGCAGCTCGATATGCCTTCCCTATCTGCATCCAGAAACACGATATAGGCGCTATTTTTTGGCAGTGTTTCTAATAGTTTTTGCTGAGTGAGTAACACTGAAATTTGCGCGTCTTCTAGCATGAATCCCAGGCGCTCTGGCGGATATGCTGGATCGAGGGGAACGTAAGCACCACCGGCTTTGAGGATGCCGAGAAGCCCTACCACCATGTCTAGGGAGCGATCGACATAAATTCCTACCAAAAATTCTGGATTGACACCAATTTTTTGCAAGTAACTTGCGAGGTTATTTGCTTTTTTGTTCAGATCCCGGTAAGTCAGACATTCATTTTCAAAAACGACAGCGATCGCATCTGGTGTCAGTTCTGCCTGCGCTTCAAATAGTTCATGTATGCACTTATCTTGCGGAAAATTCGATTGAGTATTGTTCCACTCGAATAGTAGTTGCTGCTGTTCAGGTTTTGTCAAGATTGGCAAATTTGAAAGGCGCTGTTCGGGATTGGTAGCTATACTTTCTAGTAAGGTAATAAAATGTCCGGCTATCCGTCGTGCAGTGCTAGCGTCAAACAAATCTTGGCTATACTCAAGCGTTCCATTAATACCCTCTAATCCTTCCTCCAGGTCAAGCGCTAAATCAAATCTCGCGGTTTTTCGTTCTATTTCTAAATTGCTCAACATCACTCCTGGCAATTTTATCTGCGGTGTCCGAACATTTCGCAGAGAGAACAACACCTGAAATAGCGGATTATGACTTAAATCTCGTTCGTGGTGTAGGATTTCTACCAGTTTCTCGAATGGTAAATCCTGGTGGTTATACGCGCCGAGAGCTACTTCTCGCACGCTAGCCAGTAACTCTTTAAAAGTTGGGTTGCTCGACAGATTGGTTCGGAAAACTAAAGTGTTAGCAAATAAGCCAATTAATTCCTCGATTTCGCGTCGGTTGCGGTTAGCAATGGGGGAGCCGACTAAAATATCTTCTTGGCCAGTGTAGCGATAAAGCAATGTTTTAAACGCTGCCAGTAGGGTCATAAATAAAGTAGCTTTTTCCCGCTGGCTCAATTGGACGATTTCCTCTGCGATTGCCTTGGGAATAGTAAATTTATGCACCGCACCTCGGAAGCTTTGTATTGCCGAGCGGGGGCGATCTGTTGGCAAATTTAGTACAGGAAGATTGCCTCCGAGCTGTTTTTTCCAGTAAGCAAGCTGCGTCTCTAAAACTTCTCCTTGCAACCACTGGCGCTGCCAACTTGCAAAGTCTGCGTACTGTACCGACAGTTCGGGAAGGGGAGAAGGTTTGCCAGTGCAAAAGGCTTGATAAAACGTGGCGAGTTCCTGAATGAATATTCCCATTGACCAGGCATCGAAAATGATGTGGTGCGTACTCAATAGCAGCACCCAGTTTGAATCGCTCAATTGCAGCAATTTGGCACGTAATAAGGGTGCTTGTGACAAATCGAAAGCAAGCTTTGCTTCTGCGGCGATCAACCGTTCAATTTCGCGAGATCGTTCAGTTTCAGGAAGCGATCGCAAATCTATTTCTAAAATTTTCAATTCCAGATTTGAAGCGATCGCCTGAATGGGTTGCCCATTTATTGTCTTAAAAGCCGTTCGCAAAACTTCATGACGCTTGACAAGTTCGTTGAGACTGCGATCGAGGGCTGTGGCGTCGAGTGTGCCCGTCAAACGCACGCCGGCGAGGATATGATAGGTAAAGTTGCCTGCATTTAGTTGCTCAAAAAACCACAACCGCTGTTGAGCAAACGACAGAGGAAAAGTGTTAGACTCTCGACTTTGAGGCAGAATTTTTGCTAGCGAAACGCTTTCTTTTTTATGGTTGAGTCGCTGCAACAGCAACTCGCGCTTTTGGGGAGAAAGACCCGCGATGCGTTCAATTAAATCACTCATTTGCTGACTCCTTGCTGGGCGAGAATTTCCTGAATTTGTGCTTCTGAAAGTTGATCGAGGTCTGCTAACACCCTCGCTAGCATTTCACTGTCTGTTTGTTCGACTTGCTTTTGCGCGATCGCTACAGCAAAATCGGCGACAGTCGCAGACTCAAATAAACGGTGCAAAGGCAACTCGACCTGAAATGCTTGGCGCACTCTGGAAATTACTTGAGTGGCTAATAGGGAATGCCCTCCTAATTCAAAAAAGTTGTCGTAAATGCCGACTTTTTCAAGTTTGAGAACTTCAGCCCAGATAGCGGCTAAAACTTCCTCGATATTTGTGCGAGGCGCGACAAAGTTTTCTGTCAACTCCGGCCGCATTTCGTCAGGTTCTGGCAGCGATCGCCGATCGATCTTTCCATTAGGAGTTAAAGGCAAACTTTTGAGCATTACAAAAGCCCAAGGCACCATGTACTCAGGCAATTTTGTCGCTAAAAAACGGCGAAGTTCGCTGCTGCTTGGTGCTGGTTTCTGCTCAGAAATCAAATAAGCCACGAGGCGCTTTTGTGCCATCTCGTCTTCTGGCGCCACAACTACAGCCTGCGCGATATCTGGATGTTGCCCCAGCACCGCCTCAATTTCTCCCAATTCAATGCGGAAACCCCGGATTTTTACTTGACTGTCAATTCGCCCAATAAATTCGATGTTTCCGTCTGGCAAATAGCGAGCCAAATCACCCGTTTTGTACAGTCGTGTTTTTGCTTGCGTGTCAAATGGATTGCGAATAAATTTTTCTGCGGTTAATTCAGGGCGGTTAAGATATCCGCGTGCCAAATTATCACCGCCGACGTACAGTTCACCAGGTACGCCTATCGGCACCGACTGCAAGTAAGAATCCAAGATATAAATCCGAGTGTTGGCAATCGGAAGACCGAGTGGAACTGTCTCAAAATCGCACCCAGTTTTATCAAATTCGACTTGATAAGTCAGGACACCTACAGTTGTTTCTGTTGGCCCGTAGTGATTGAAGACTGAGCAACTGGGAGCAAGATTGCGAAGTATTTTAATTAAGCTCCTGTTGGCAGCTTCACCACCTAAAATAAGCCGTTTCCCAGGCAAAATTGACTTGGGTTGGGAGGAATTTAAAAGGGCGGCTAGATGAGAGGGAACTATTTTGAGGCAGTCGATGGGATTGCGGGAAAAATATTCACCCAGTGCCTCTGGATCGGTGGCGCGTTCTTGGGAGATAATATGCAGGCAACCGCCGAAACAAAGGGCGGGGAAAATCGCTGTGTTTCCTAAGTCGGCGGCGAAGGTGGAAACGGTGGCGAAACTGGCACCAGATGGCAGGTTTAATCTTTCCTGAATAGCGTAAAGGTAATTGAGCAGTTGCCGATGTTCGATCGCTACTCCTTTGGGGATGCCAGTGGAACCGGAAGTATAGATGACATAAGCTAAATTGTCTGTAGAAACAGGGGGCGTGTAAGAGGCAGAAACAGTCGGAATATCTCGATCGATGCAAACAATATTTGCCTGAGTTTTCGGCAAGCTTTCGATGAGCCGCTGTTGTGCGAGCAAAACCTTCACCTGAGCGTCTTCTAGCATGAGTGCTTTGCGATCTACTGGGGTTGCCGGATCGATCGGCAAATAGGCACCACCGGCTTTGAGAATGCCCAGCATTCCTACGATTGTTTCTAAAGAGCGATCGACGCAAATTCCGACAATTGCCTCTGGCTCAACTCCCAAGTTTTGCAGGTGATGGGCCAGTTGATTGGTGCGATCGTTGAGTTCTCGGTAGGTGATTTGTTCACTTTCAAAGACAACGGCAATGCTATCTGGCGTGCGCTCGGCTTGTTCTTCAAAAAGCTGGTGAACGCACTTGTCTGTCGGGTAATCTTTTTGAGTTTGGTTAAAGTCAATGAGAAGTTGGTGACGATCGCGATCGCTAAGTATATTTAACTGACTAATGGGAATTTGTGGACTTTTTACTGCACTTTCTAATAGTGCCTGAAAGTGTTTTGACAAGCGTTTGATATCTTCAGCTTCAAATAAAGCCGGATCGTAGCAAAAATCGGTGATTAAGCAATTGCCTCGTGAAAGACAGGAAAGTTTAAGTTTGAATGGCTCTAGGCAGGCATCTTGCCGATCGAGGAAAAATGAAACGCCAGACTCGCCATATTTCTCTGGCTCTGTTTCACACTCAAAGCAGATGGGCAAAAAAGCGTTACTTTTATCGGATTCTAGAGTTTCTTCCCAGGTAAAATATTCTTGCCAAGTGTGAATATCTTTGAGATTTAGCTCAACTTGTCGCCAAACTTCTGCAAAACTGAATTCGTCTTGCAAGTCGCAATGTAGCGGTAAATAGGTACTCAACAGCCCCAGAGAGTGTTCTAATTCTTCATATTTCCTGCCGTTTCCAGTTACGCCGACTATCAGGTTTGGCTGTCTGGTAAGCCGCCAAATTAAAATTTGCCAACAAGTCAGCAGGAATGTAGAAATATCGCTTTGGTGTTTTTGCGCGATCGCTTCCAATCTGTTCAACAAATCACCCCGAATTTCCACCCTTTCTACTAGCGGCTGAAATTCCGAAGCGGAATTCTGCTTTTCCCAAGGAAGCGTTAAGCAATCCAAAGATTCAAGATTCAGTTTGCGCCAGTATTCTTTGCCGATTGCCGTTTCTTCTGATTCGAGTAACTCATTTTGCCACTCAGCAATATCGGCATATTGCATTGACTCATCAGAGAACTCTTCCCCGCGCCCACAAGCTGAGTAGGAAAGACTGAGTTCGCGGGTAAAATTTTTCAGGGTGACACTATCTGCAATTAAGGCAGAGAAGTTCGCCAGCAATAGGTGCTTGTTTTCCCCCAAAGTTACTAAAGAGAGATGCCAAAGTGGGCCGCGCTCAAAATCAAAAGCAAGCAGGTTTAGTTGCTGAAAAAGCGCTTCAATTTTAGCTTCTTGTTCTTCGGGAGACAAACCGCTCAGATTGTGTTCTGAGATAGGAATTTCACCAGTGCGGGCGATCGCTTGCAGGGGTAGTGTCATCCCAGGCAAGCAGTGAAAGCTAGTACGCAGGATTTCGTGCCGATTTACGACATTTTGCAGCGCCTTTTTCAGAATCTCTCGATCGAGGTTTCCTGAAATTAAAATTGCACCTCGAACACGATAGATCTGTTGAGAATTATTTTGCTGTAACCCCCACAAATGTCGTTGCTGTGGAGAAAGTCTAAACCCTTCGATTGTTTCATTTTGCATATCTACTGTTCCTTTCATGGGTCTAAATATCTTGACAGCTAAACGGTTCTGCCATCCCGACAACAACTCGACGCGAACCAGAGAATGGGGTGCGTCCGTGCGCGGCTAGCATATTATCTAGCAGCAAGACATCTCCTTCTTCCCAAGGAAAAAGTATCGTTTCTTGCTGATAGCAGCGACGAATTTCGTCTAATATAAAATATTCAATGGGCGAGCCATCGCCGTAATAAGCATTGCGGGGTAAATCTTCCTGCTTAAAAGAAGTTAAAAGCTCTTTGCGAACGACGGGTTCGAGATTGGAAATGTGGAAGAGGTGAGCTTGATTAAACCACACCATTTCCTGCGTTTTTGGGTGCTGGGCGACCGCTTGACATATTTGGCGAGTTCTCAAGCGATCGCCACTTTTCCATTCTAACTCTATTCCCGCTTTTTGGCAATACTCTTTTACCTCAATTTTGCTATCAGTATTGAAGACATTTTGCCAGGGTAAATCTACGCCACCGCCGTAATTTCGCACATACATAACCTTTTTTTGAGCAAACTTTTCTCTAATATTTGAATCCAGGCTTTCAAACACTTTGCGGCTATTAGCGATCGGAGTTTCTCCTCCCTGTTCGGCTTTCTTGACGCAGAAAAAAGCGATTTTCAGCGGCCAATTGCGAGAATAAGCCATTTCATTGTGCAGGGGGATGAATTGCTCGGCAGGATACTCGGTGGAAGTGTAGATATTTCCGCTCACCTGACTGCGCGGAGTTGAGCGAAAAGAATATTCCAACAAGTCGCCAGCAATAGTTTGAATAAACTGCTGGAAACCATTCACGCCGCCGACTTCAAAGCCTCGAAAAAGTATTCCTCCATGCTTCCATAACTGCGTTTCAATTGATGAGCGATTGTTCTGTGCCCAACCTGCGAGATTTAATTTTTCTACTGTTGGCTGAATAACTAGAGGTAGAAGGTTTTCGGGCTGGAGGTAGGCGGTTGTGACTAATTCCTCTGAGGACAAGCTGACGGCTTTGCGCCTAACTGCTCCTAACTTTTGGGAATTGAGATTCTTTGTTTCTGTATTTGTCATAGTTTTGGGTTTTGTGAAAAATTTATCCCTTTTTCCCGAAAAAACATGAGACATTGAGCTATCATTTTCAACTTTTCATAACTTTGCGTTTAGCCATTTTTAATTTTTGAATTCCCGAAAGATGAATTTGTTTTTCCTGCTCGATTTGGTGCTGCCTTTCTGCTTCCGCAAGAATTTCTTCCAAGTCGTCGATCTTGATATCTGGCTGGATGACTACCTGGTTGAGGAGGATTTGGAAACCTCTCACCATTCGGGCAATAGTCGCAGCCTCAAATAAGTCTGTTTTGTAGTCAAATAAGCCTTGAATTCCTTCTGAAACCTCCCAGATAGTGAGGCTTAAGTCGTGTCTCGACATACCGACATCGAATTCCAGAATGCTCAAGGTCAAACCAGCTAACTCCAGGGGTGGCATGGGTGCATTCTGGAGTACAAACCACACTTGAAATAGCGGGTTATAGCTGAGATTTCGCTCTGTCTGCAATTCCACGACGAGCTTTTCAAAAGGGACATCGGGGTGAGCGAAAGCTGCTAACGCTACCTCGCGTGTTCGACCGAGTAGTTCGCGGAAAGTTAGATTACCTGCGGTGTCAATTCGCAGCACTAAAGTATTGACAAAAAATCCAATCAGTTCCTCTAATTCAAGGCGGTTGCGATTGGCGATCGGAGAGCCAATCGCGAGGTTATTCTGCTTTATGTGGCAGTATAGCAAGGATTGAAATGCTGCCAGCAACGTCATAAATAGAGTGACATCTTGTTGCTGAGCTAGCTTTTTAATTTTTTCAGTGAAAGAAGCAGAAATCACAAAAGATTGCTGCGATCCTCGGAAACTTTGCACGGGAGAGCGCTGCTTATCTGTTGACAGCACAGCTAAACCGCCTCCCAATTGCTGTTTCCAATAAGCGAGCTGTTTTTCTAATTTCTCTCTGTGCAAATGCTGCCGCTGCCAACTGGCGAAGTCGGCATACTGTAGGGGAAGTTCAGGCAGCGGAGAGGGTTTGTCAGTGGAAAAAGCTTCATAAAGTGCGGCCACTTCTCGCACCAATACCCCCATAGACCAACCATCAGAAATAATGTGGTGTATCGTCAGCAGCAACACATATTCTGCCGGACTAAGTTGCAGGAGAGTGCCCCGCAGTAAGGGCGATCGCGTTAAGTCAAAGGGGCGTTGGGCTTCTTCAAGAGTACGCTGCTCAATTTCAGCTTGCTGCTCAGTTTCTGGTAAATGTTGCAAGTTTACTACCGACAAAGCGAAATCCAAGGAAGGAGAAATCAGTTGAACAGGTTCCCCGTCCACTTCTGCAAAAGCAGTCCGTAAAACTTCGTGACGCCTGACAATCTCATTGAGTGTTTGTTGCAGTGCTGACAAATTCAATTGCCCTTGCAAACGCACAGCAGCAGGAAGGTTGTAGGCAGGGTTTTCGGGAGACAATCGATCGAGAAACCACAGCCGTTGCTGGGCAAAAGAAAGGGGAGCCGAATTTTGCTGCGATCGCCTGGGAATACGCTGAGATTGCTCAGCCTGTACTGCCTCTTTGCTTAATGCTTTGAGGAGGAGCGCTCGCTTCTGGGGCGAGAGGTTTTTCAGTCGTTCTGAACGATTAGTAGACATGATGATTCACCTCCTCGGAGTGGTCGCTGTTTGTGATAGTTAAGGAAAGCTTTGCTGCTATTTTTATCTGGTCGTCTAAAACAACATTGATATCTGCTTCAGTGGTGAGGGGGTTGGCAAGGACGACTCGAAAAGCAACAATGGGAATGGTTTTGCCATAACAGGTGTTTTGCAGGGTTGTTCGCGATACGAAGGTGTGACCGGCTCGCCGCTGGGCCTCCTGAAGGCACTCGTTAAATTGATTAATGAATTGGTTGTCTGCTTCGGTTAGTTGTTTTTTGGCTGCTTTTTCCCTGAAGGTTTCTGGAATGTATCGGTATAAAAGAATATTAATTTCGGGTTCTAGCAGCAATTCAAATGCTGGATTTTCCCGAAGTAAATTGGCCAAGTGCTGCGTTTTATGGATACCTCCATCTATCAACAACTCATAGCCTTGATGGCCGATGATATTCAACGCCGCTTGCAAGAACAAACTCGCACCTGGTCGAGAGCCTTCGAGAGAGCGCTTGCCTAGATCGAGGGAGTCTTTTCGCACCGTGTAGGGTGCATTTTTTTCAATAACTTTGGCGGTTTGGGGATTGCGGAATAAAACCAGACCGATTCCCATTGGCAAATACATTTGTTTGTGTCCATCTATGGTGACGGAATCTGCTAGTTCAATGCCTGCGAATTTGTGCCTGTGACGTTCGGAAAAAAGCACGGGGCCGCCCCAAGCGGCATCGACGTGAAAGTGAGCGTTTGCTTCTTGGGCGATCGCCGCTATTTCTGGAAGCGGATCGATACTTCCCGAATCGGTGCTGCCTGCAACGCCGATAATTGCCAGAATGTGCAGATTGCGATCGCGACATTCGGCTACAGTTTGGCGCAGCGCTGCCAAATCCATGCGGTGATTGGAATCGGTGGGGACTTTTAGGAGACTGCGATCGCCAATGCCTAATAAACCGGCAGCCTTTTCAAAAGAATAGTGCATCAAACTGGAGCCGATTATCACCATTCCCTTGTTACCGTAAAACTCTAAAGCTGCGTACAAACCTTCTTTTTCAATGCCACTAAAGTTATTTTTTGGCCCGAAAGAAGCGTTGCGAGCGCACCACATGGCTGTGATATTAGCTAGGGTGCCGCCCGTTACCATGATACCGAGCGTGCTGTCACTTTTTTGAATGTGCTGGTTATAAAAATCCTCAGAAAAATCGTAAATTAATCGGTGCATCATTGCTAAAGTCTGGCGCTCGCAGGGGCTTAAAACTTTTGCAGTTTCCATCTTGACTAAATTTTGATTCATCGCGGTTAAAAGCTTCGCGATCGGGCGCACAAAATAGGGAAGTGCGCTCGTCATGTGACCGATATATCGGGGGGAAGATGTGTGAATGGAATGGGCAACGAGGGTTTTGGCAAAATCATCGATATAATTCCCAACATCTGTAGGAAAGGCGGGAATTTTGTTTTCCCTAAACTCCTGAATAATTAACTCTAAGTCAAGATCTGTACTCGCGGTTTTTGCGTACAAAAAGTCTTGAACAATCGCAGAAATTCGCTCCTCCATTGCTTCCTCTGCCAAAAATGACTTTTCTGAGGCACTGAATAGCTCCATTAACTTTTCTTCAATTGGGGTTTTTGAGGCTGTTAATGGCTGCATTATATCTTGAGAATTTTTGGTTTTTACTGTTAGTTTGTTCATCAGATTAATCCTGTTAAATGGGCTTTTTAAATCTCCTATTCCCCACGCCTTAAGGGAAAAAGGGCTTTTTGTGCTTTTTTTCCAACCCGATATTTACTCATATCATGTCCGATAGATCGCCCATAATACATAGGCCGGGGCGGGTTTTTGAGATTGTTTGTTTTTGGCAAATATTATTGGTGAACCCGCCCCTACAAAAATCAGGGTAATCGACCGGACATGATATCAGTCAGCATCACAGTTTGTGCTGACTCTCCATCACTCTTTTCTAAGAGATCGAGCAATTTATCTATCTGGTTAGAATCGGCATTTGCCAGAATTTCTTCCTCGATTAGTTCAGCTAAATTCTGAATGGTGGGAGCGGCAAAAAAATCGCACAGCGCTAACTCTACCCCAAAGCACGATCGCACTCGCGATATTAACCGTGTTGCCATCAGAGAGTGGCCGCCGAGGTCAAAAAAGCTTTGGTTAGTTCCTACTTTTTCTAGCCCTAAAAGAGCAGTCCAAATCTCAGCAATTTCTTTCTCTGTGGGCGTTTGTGGCTCAGTGAAGGCTGTTTCATCAGAAACGTAATCGCACTTTTGAGATAAGGCGAGGCGGTCAATTTTTCCGTTGGGCGTTAGTGGCAACGCATCTAATAGCACAAAAGCTGAAGGCACCATGTAATCGGGCAGTTTGTGCTTTAAGAATGAACGCAGTTCGGAAATAAGTTCTGGCTGCTGATTTCTGAACTCTGAGTTAGCAACTAGGTAAGCGACTAGGCGTTGACTGCCCGGTGCTTTTTCCTGAAGCAAAACAGCAGCGGTGGACACAGAAGAATGTTGAGAAAGTGCTGCCTCGATTTCTCCTAGTTCGATGCGGAAACCGCGAATTTTTACTTGGCAATCACTACGGCCCAGAAATTCTATATTACCATCCGGCAGGTAACAACCGATATCGCCTGTTTTGAACAAAACTTTTTGATGAGAATTACCGAGAAAATTTAATTTTTCTGGCCCAAACGGATTAGAAATGAATTTCTCCAAGGTTAATTCGGGGCGGTTTAAGTAGCCCTGGGCTAATCCATCGCCGCCGACGTAAATCTCGCCGGGAATTCCTATGGGAACGGGTTGCAAATTGCGATCGAGCAGGTAAATTTGCGTGTTGGCGATCGGGCGACCAATTGTAACTTTCTCGACACAGTGAGTTGCATCGTACCACGTCACATCCGCAGCTACTTCCGAAGAGCCATAAAGATTGATTAATACCCGCTGGGGCATCTGCTC
Organism: Microcoleus sp. N9_A2; assembly: GCF_036701775.1. NCBI lineage: Bacteria > Bacillati > Cyanobacteriota > Cyanophyceae > Oscillatoriales > Microcoleaceae > Microcoleus > Microcoleus sp. N9_A2. Next base: position 49,402 of record NZ_JAUBRH010000027.1, read on the forward strand.
TCGAAATTGCTGGCAAAGTTCCATCGGCAGAGTTTCTCCGCTGCAAATCCAATACTTTAATTGAGGCAAACGCCTGTCTAAATCAGGGAAGGAATCTAAGATGGCGCGCAACAAAGAAGGAACCAAAACCAGTCGCGTTACATTTTGCTTTGATAAGGTTTGAAGGAATTGGTTAATATCTTTGACGGCTCGATCGGGAATAATCACAGTTGGCAACCCATGCAGCAAAGGAGCAAAGATTTCCCAAATTGAATCGACAAAATTTAAGGAAGTTTTTTGACAGCAAATATCTTCTGCGATCAAAGGGTAGGGGTTCCAAAAACAGCGATTGACTGTGCCTCGGTGGGTGCCGAGTACGCCTTTGGGAGTGCCTGTCGAGCCGGAAGTGTAGAGGACGTAAGCGAGGTTTTCAGCTTCCACTTTAACAGCGGGGTTGCGATCGCTCTGGCGGGAAATTTCCTGCCATTCGGCGTCGATACAGACGACTTTTGCGCTGTGTTTGGGGAGGGTTTCTAGGAGGTTTTTTTGAGTCAAAAGCACCGGAACTTTTGCGTCTGCTAGCATGAAGGATCGGCGTTCTTGGGGATAAGCAGGATCGAGAGGAACGTAAGCAGCACCGGCTTTTAAAATGCCCAAAATGGCCACCAGCATTTCCAGCGATCGCTCTAAGCAAATTCCCACCAAAACTTCGGATTTTACACCGAGAGTTTGCAGGTAATGCGCGATTTGATTGGCTTTGGCATTCAATTCGCGGTAAGTCAATTGTTCATTTTTGCAAATTGCAGCCACTGCATCTGGGGTTCGCTCTGTTTGTGCTGCAAATAATTCATGAATTGAGGAATTTTTGGGGTAATCCGCTTGGGTGTCGTTCCACTGGACAAGTAATTGTTGTTGTTCAGCGGCGCTCAATAAGGATAAATTGGATAGTTTTTGGTGAGGATTGGCAGCCATTCCTTCCAGTAAAGTTTGCAGGTGTTTGAGCATCCGCGCGATCGCACTGTCCTCAAAGTAGCTACAATCGAAAATAATTTTCAGCGTCAATTCTGCACCGGGCATCGCCATCACCGTTAGAGGATAATTCGTTGTTTCCAAGGAGCGAATATTCTCTACTTTTAAGTTGTGAATCTTCTCCTGCAAAGAAGCATCCGAGGGATAATTCTCAAAAACGACGAAACTCTCAAATAAAGGTAAACTCCGAGGAACTTCGCTCCACCCCTGCACCTCAACGAGGGGGCTGTACTCATACTGCCGCGCCTCAACTTGTTGCGCTTGGAGTTCTTTCAACCAGGATAAAATAACATCCTGTGGGTTAATTTTTACGCGCACTGGCAAAGGATTTACGAACAGTCCCACTACCGATTCAGCACCAATTAAATCTGGCGATCGCCCGGAAACAACCGTACCAAAAACCACATCTTCCTCGCTGCTATATCGGCTCAAAAGTAGCGCCCAAGCTGCCTGTACGAGGGTATTTAATGTTAGCTGATGCTGCCGCGCTAAGGATTGCAGTGTGGCCGTGGCTGTTGCAGAAAATATCACCTGCTGTTCGCCACTACTTTCTAAACGGTTTCCCGCGACAATATTGCATCGGGCGATCGCAGTTGGATCTGCAAAACCTTTGAGAGTTTGCCGCCAAAATGACTCAGCCGCAGATAAATCTTGCTGGTGCAGCCACGCGATGTAATCCCGATAAGGGCGAGGGCGTTTGAGGTGCAATTCCTCGCCCTGGGAGAAGGCTTGATAAAATGCAAAAACTTCCTCAAGCACGATCGCCAGCGACCACCCATCTAAAACTAAGTGGTGGTGGCTCAAAATAAACTGAAAAGTATCTGTTTCTAACTGCGCCAGTGTAATGCGAATCAAGGGAGCTGATTTCAAGTCAAAGCCCTGATCTCGATCGGCTTTGAGGAATGTTTCTAACTGCTGTTGTTGTTCTGACGCAGAGAGCGATCGCCAGTTTATTTCCTGCCAAGATAATGCAGCCTGCTTACGCACCGCTTGCACGGGTTCTTTCAAATTTTCCCACACGAAACAAGTCCGCAAAATGGGATGTCGCTCTACAACTTTTTGCCAACTATTTCTAAATGCAGAAACATTGAGATCGCCGCGCAAGACGCATAGCAGTTGCCCGAAATATACGCCCGATTCTGGCTGGTAAAGGGAATGAAAGAGAATGCCCTGCTGCGCTGGGGAGAGGGGATAAAAATCTTCGATATTGCCTTTGATCATATTAAAGCTCTCCCAAAATTGCGGTAATGTTATCTAAATCGTCCTGGCTCCACTGGCTCCACTTAAACTCTGCAAAGTCAGAAAAAGTGCAGCCACCAGCGTCGGGTGACAGACAGTATTGAATTAGCGATCGTAGCGATTCTATAAAGCCCGTTGCCAAATTTTCAATGCTTTCTCGTCGGTGAATGTTTTCGCTGTACGTCCAATCTAATTGCAGCTTGCCGCTGGCAATAAATCCGTTAATTTCCAGCAGGTAACGCCGATTTCCGCGCGGGCTGCGAAGGGGGCCACTCGGCTCGGAAGACAGCATTAATAAAGAAGCTTTTGGCAGCACTTGGTCAAACTGTCCGAGATAGTTAAAGCTTACCTCAGCTTGCGGCAAATTCGAGATCTTTTTAGCCGTTTCTTCGTTTAAATATCGCAGGACACCCAAGCCGATGCCGCGATTTGGTACTGCACGTAACTGCTCTTTTACTAATTTGAGGGCAGAGCCTAGATCGGAATGTTTTTCTGAATTTAACAGGACAGGAAAAACTGCTGTAAACCAGCCGATTGTGCGCGACAAATCTACTCCCTCAAATATATCTTCGCGCCCGTGACCTTCTAAGTCAAGTAAAAGTGAGTTATTGCCAGTCCAGCGTGCAAATGCTTGACCTAAAGCAGTTAGCAATACATCGTTAATTTGAGTGCGGTAAACGGCAGGTACTTCTTGTAAGAGGAGTTTTGTTTCTTCAACACTCAAAGCAACGGATACTGTTTTTTCAGATGCAACTAAATTAGCTGCTGTGGGGAAATCTATTGGCAAGCTAGAAGTTGGTTGATGAGAAAGGGCGAACCAGTAATCGAACTCTCCCTGCAATTCGGGCGATCGCGCCCACTCCTGCAAGCGTTCTGCCCACTGCTTAAATGAGGTTGTTTTGGGCGGGAGCGCGACTGTTTTGCCGCGGCTAATCTGGCCATAAGCTGTCTGGAAATCCTCAATTAAAATTCGCCAAGAAACAGCATCAACCGCTAAGTGATGAATGGCCAATAACAAGCGATTTGGCTGATGTTGACCCAAGTCAAATAGGGCAGCGCGAAGTAATGGCCCCTCGGACAAATTCAAACTAATTTGCAACTGAGTGGCAGCATTTTGGAAAGCGGCTTCTCGTTCCTCTGGAGGTAGCGATGACAAATCAATGCAGGTAAACGGAGCAACCTCGTCGGGATTGGCGAGATCCTGCTGCCAGCCAGATTCTCCTCGCACAAAACGCAGGCGCAGCGCGTCGTGGTGCTTCAGCAATTCCTGCAAAACTGACTCAATTAATGCAGGTTCGAGAGGTTGCTGCAACTCTAAAAGCACCGCCTGATTCCAGTGGTGCGGATCGGAGAGATTTTGCTCGAAAAACCATTGCTGAATCGGTGTCAGCGGAACTTCGCCAATGATTAATTCTTGTTCAGTTAAGTTTAATTTGTCTGTATTGACTACGGTGGCTAATTGGGCAATAGTTTGGTATTGAAATAGTTTTTTTGGTGTGAGTCGCAACCCAGCTTGATTGGCTTTAGAAATGACTTGAATGCTGAGGATAGAATCGCCGCCCAATTCAAAGAAATTGTCGTCAATTCCAACTTGTTCTAACCCCAATACTTGCGCCCAAATTTCTGCCAGGATTTTCTCAATAGCCGTGGTGGGCGCGGCGAATGCCTCTTCGAGTTCTGGGCGATCGCGCTCCGGTGCAGGCAGGGCTTTGCGATCGACTTTACCGTTGTTTGTTAAAGGCAGCGCCTCCAGTGTCACAAAAGCAGCAGGTATCATGTATTCAGGCAATTTTTCTTTCAGAAAGCAGCGCAGTTCGTGAATCAGTATTGAATGCTTATTTTGTGCTGCTGAGTTAGCAATTATATAAGCTATCAATCGCTTATCTCCTGGTACATCTTCTCGCACTATAACTACAGCCTGCAACACATCGGAATGCTGTCCTAGTGCTGCTTCAATTTCTCCTAATTCGATGCGGAAACCACGCACTTTTACTTGGTGATCAATTCGTCCCAAGTATTGAATATCGCCATTCGGTAGGTAGCGAGCTAAGTCTCCCGATTTGTACAACTGCGCTTTCAAACTATCATTAAAGGGATTGGAAATAAACCGCTGGGCCGTTAATTCTGGCTGATTGAGATAGCCCCGCGCGACGCCAGCGCCACCAACGTAAATTTCCCCAGGAATGCCGATCGGAACGGGTTGACAGTTGCGATCGAGCAGGTAAACTTGCAAGTCAGGAATTGGACGGCCAATAAGGCTGGCATTTTTACTTAAATCAGCGACAGTCAGCGGCTGATAGGTGACGTGGACTGTGGTTTCTGTAATGCCATACATATTGACAAGTTGGGGATGTCGATCGCCGTGCCGATCGAACCAAGGTTTTAAGCTTTGCAAGTCTAAAGCTTCCCCGCCAAAAATTACTAAGCGCAGGCTTAAATCTTCGCCAATTCCAACAGATTCTTCTGTTTTTATCAACTGGTAAAATGCAGAAGGAGTTTGGTTGAGAACTGTTACCTTTTCTTTGCATAGCAAGTTGTAAAATTCTTGGGGCGATCGGCTGACTGAATAAGGCACGATCGCGAGTCGCCCGCCGTATAGCAAAGCGCCCCAAATTTCCCAGATTGAGAAATCAAAGGCATAAGAGTGAAACAGCGTCCACACATCTTGCTCGTTGAAGTTGTACCACGACTGGGTAGCAGCAAACAGGCGGACGACGTTGGAGTGAGAAACTAAAACGCCTTTGGGGATGCCAGTTGAGCCAGAAGTGTAGATAATATAGGCGAGATTTTCGGCAGTGGTGGCGCTGGCGGGATTTTCTTTGCTGTGTTGGGAGAAAGCACTTTGATCGGCATCGAGACAAACGATTTTGGCGCTGGATTTAGGCAGATTTGGCAACAACTTTTTCTCACTCAGCAGCACATTTACCTGTGCGTCTTCGAGTATAAAAGCAAGGCGATCGCGCGGGTTGGCTGGATCGATCGGAACATAAGCGCCCCCAGCTTTGAGAATACCGAGAATGCCGATAATTGTATCGATCGCTCGCTCGACACAAATTCCCACCAAAACTTCTGGTTTAACGCCCAGGTGCTGCAGGTAATGCGCGAGTTGGTTGGCTCGTTCATTCAGCTCGCGGTAGGTGAGTTTTTGGTCTTCAAATACGACTGCAATGGCATCGGGAGTTCGATCGACCTGCGCTGCAAATAATTGATGAATGCAGCGATCGCTCGAATAATCGGCGCGGGTGTCATTCCACTCTACTAATAACTGATGCCGCTCTTTTTCCCCCAGCAACGGCAACTCTTCAATCCGCCGATCGGGGTTGGCTGCTATGCCCTCCAGCAACGTGAGAAAATGCCCCGCCATCCGCTTGATTGTGGTTGCATCAAATAAATCCGTGCTGTATTCAAACTGACCGCTAATTTCTTCCTGCTTTTCTTCTAAATACAGCGTTAAGTCAACTTTTGCTGTCTGATTCTCAACATCTAAAAGAGTGAGATTGAGTCCGGCGATTGATTCCGCAGCAACAGGTGCAGTTTGCAAAACAAAAGCCACTTGAAACAGCGGATTGTAGCTCAAATTTCGATCGGGTTGCAACTCTTCAACCAGTTTCTCAAACGGCAAATCCTGGTGAGCGTAAGCTTCCAAACTCACATCCCGAATGCGATCGAGCAACTGCCGAAAAGTGCGATCGCCTGACAAATCAGTTCGCAATACCAAAGTATTGACAAAAAACCCGATTAGCCCTTGAATTTCCGCTCTGTTGCGGTTGGCGATGGGAGAACCAACGGGGATATCTGCCTGTCCTGTATAGCGATAGAGCAACGTTTTAAAGGCTGCTAACAGGGTCATAAACAGGGTGGCATTTTCCTGGCGGCTGAGCTTTTTGAGGGCTGCCGTTAGCGTTTTCGGGATGAGCAATGATTCTTTCGCGCCCCGATAGGTTTGCACGGGGGGACGGGGGCGATCGGCTGGCAATTCCAGCAAGGGGGGAGCGCCACTGAGCTGCTTTTTCCAGTAGTTAAGTTGAGTTTGCAAGCGTGAAGCGAAGCTATCCCCCACGGAATCGCCCGCCAGCCATTCCCGCTGCCAAATAGCAAAATCGGCGTACTGGATGGGAAGTTCGGGAAGTGGGGATGGTTTGCCAATCGAAAACGCTTCATAAAGTGCTGCTAATTCTTGCAGAAAGACTCCGATTGACCAGCCATCAAAAATAATGTGGTGCAGCGTCAGCAGCAAGACATATTCCTCAGCATCTAACTGTAGCAAATTAGCTCGCAACAGCGGCCCTTTGGTGAGGTCAAAAGGTTTGCTAGCTTCTGCTGCTGCCAGTTTTTTGACTTCCGCTTCTCGTTGAATTTCGGACAATTTTTGCAAGTCTAAAAGTTGCAGTCCGAAATTAAAATTTTCACCAACCACCTGCACAGGTTGACCGTCTACAGTGGCAAATGTCGTTCGCAAAGCTTCGTGACGGCGCACAATTTCCTTGAAACTTCGTTCTAGCACTACTACATTTAGCCTGCCTTTCAGTAACACAGCCGCCGGAAGGTTGTAAAAAGGGTTTCCCGGTTCAAATTGGTCAATAAACCACAGTCTTTGCTGGGCAAAAGAGGTGGGAAATGCAAATACTTCTTCTTCGGAAGTATTCGCAGAGTCGCGAGTATCTGTTGGAGGTTTTTCGGAAAAATGCACCGTCATGGGATTAGTAGCTGGTAATTGGTAATTGGGATTGCAGCAGATATTTAGGGATTGATTATGAGGTAATATCATGTCCGTTCGAGCAACCGCGATTTTTGTAGGGGCGGGTTCACCAACAATACCTGCCAATAATTGACCATCTCGTAAACCCGCCCCGACCGGGATATTATGGTCGATCGAACGGACATGAGGTAATATCTTGGGCGGGGCGGGTTTACGAGATTTATCGTTTTTAGTAAAGATATTGGCGAACCCGCCCCTACAGGAATAATGGTCAATCGAACGGACATGATATGACTCATCACTGAATTGTGGTTAGCGCAAAGATGACAGTGACCTGCGGTACGCCGATCGCGAAACGGGAACGATCGCGGGTTCTTCAACGACCGCATTTTGGTTTTTGGCTTCAGCAATCTTTTCTGCAAGTACGGCGAGCGATCGCCCTGCAAAAATATCGCACAAAGGCAACTCTATCTGACAACATTCTCGTATCTTTGCTGCTAATTGAATTGCCAGCAGCGAATTTCCTCCTAGTTCAAAAAAGTTATCGGTAATACTTAACTGCTCAATGCCGAGAACCTCACAGCAAATTCTCGCTAACATTTCCTCAATAGGAGTGCGAGGCGCGACAAAATTCTTGGCTTCTGGAATTGCAGCATCCGGTTCGGGCAGAGCCTTACGGTTAACTTTGCCGTTCGCCGAAAGTGGCAGCGCGTCCAGAATTATCAATGCAGACGGCACCATATAATCGGGCAGTTTTTCTCTCAGGAATTGGCGCAATTCTTCAGTCGCAAGGACAGCATTTTGTTGGGGAACAATATACCCTACTAAGCGCTTTTGACTGTGATTTTCTCCGAATGCGGTGACAATGGATGCTTTGACTGCTGGGTGCTCGTTCAAAGCAGCTTCAATTTCTCCTGCTTCGATGCGAAATCCTCGAATTTTAAGGCGGAAATCTTCTCGCCCTAAAAATTCGATGTTGCCGTCAGGGAGGAAGCGCCCTAAATCTCCCGTTCGGTACAAGCGATCGCCCGTGACGGGGTGCGTGACGCAACTGGCGCGAGTTTTTTCTTCATTCCGCCAGTATCCTTTTGTCAGCCCAACTCCGGCACAGCACATCTCGCCGGCAACCCAGACGGGACAGTCTTCTAGCCTTTCATTCAAAATGTAATAGCGTGTATTGGCGATCGGCGATCCGTAGGGAATGCTCTTCCAAGAAGAATCAACAGTTTCTACCGGATACCAAATATTCCAAAGGGTAGTTTCGGTTGGCCCGCCGACACTGACAACGCGACATTCTTTGACGATCGCCCTTAACCTCTCAGGGAGTGTTACTGGAATCCAATCTCCGCCGAGAAACGCCCAGCGCAAGCACTCCGGCAACACCTCAGAACGTCCGCCAGCGTAATCGAGCAGCATTTCCATCATCGGGGGAACCGAGTTCCAAATGGTGACGCGCTCTTTTACCATCAATTCTGTCCAGTGAGCGGGGTCTAGCCGTTGTGCGGCATCGGGAATGACGATCGCACCCCCGGCTGCTAGGATGCCGAAAATATCGTAAACGGACATATCGTGGTGCAGTGCGGTGACTGCGATCGCGCGATCGCACTCGACCACATTAAATACTTGGTTCGTTTGAGCGATCGCATTGACTACACCTCGGTGGGCGATCGCCACGCCTTTCGGCAAGCCAGTTGAGCCGGAAGTATAAATCACATAGGCTAAATCTTCCGCTTCCTGCACTGACTCCAAAGCTTCACCGCTTTCTGTTGCTAATTCCTCAGTATCAAGACAAATTCGCCACACATTTTCCGGCCATTCCAAGCGTTGATTTAACTGAGATTGCGTCAAAACAATCTCAACTTCACCATTGTCCAGCACATACCAAAGCCGCTCTTTTGGCAGCGCCGCATCTACGGGTAAATAAGCAGCTCCAGAGGCTAGAATTCCCAAGACAGCGACGACTTGCTCCCATCCTTTCTCCATGACGACGGCAACCAATTGATTAGGGCGAACTCCGAGATTTCGCAAGCGATGAGCGACTTGATTCGATCGCCGGTATAGTTCCTCGTAGGTGAGGGTACGATCGCGCGTAATGACAGCGGGTTCGTGCGATCGCGACGCGACTTTCTCAGCAAACAATTCGTGCAGCAATCCATCGGGAATGGGTGCATCAATACCGTTAGTAAAAGCTTGCTGAAACTGCACCGTTTTCTGCCAAGTTTCCTCTTCATTCGCGAGGCTTTGCAATAGGCGACAGTAGGCATCAAACATCTCATCGATCAGTCCTGGCGGGAAGAGTTCTTCCACCGCATCCCAGCTAAAAGACAGCCCCTGGGCAGTTTCGGTAAATTGCGCGTCGATCCAAACTTGCGGAGTTTGACCGATAATGTGCACCAATTCTCCCAATTCTTGAATGAGAGAGAAGATAGAAGTATCTTCCCCTGGCGCGTTTTGCGGATCGATCGTAAACACGACCGGCATCAACGCTGCCGTTGTACCTTGCGCTTGGGCGAGTTCTCGCAAAACGCGCACACCGCTGACATATTGGTGCTCTAAATCTTGCCAAAGCTGTTCTTGCAGTCGCTTGGCTCGTACTTCAAAACTTTCTTGCTTGGAGTTATCTATTTCTAGCAGAGTAAATGAGGCAAATTCTCCAATAATCTCCTCAACTTGAGAATGCAGAGGAAGGCGATTAAAGCGCGGCACGTTGAGGGTAAACCGAGGTGTTTTGCTCCACAGGGAAAGCACCTCCGCATAGGCGGCGAGCAATAAACCCGTAGGAGTGAGGCTGGCGCGAGCTATGCGCGTTTTGAGTCGCTGCCAAGTTGAGAAATCTAAGCGATCGCTCCAGCGTTTAAATCGCGGCTGTGTTAAGGAATTCGGGTGTTTAGCGAGGGGCAATTCCGGCGCTGGTGGCAGGGTTTTGAGACGAGTTCGCCAGTAATCTAAGGATTGCTGGTAAAGTGGGGATTTTTCTAAGGCGATCGTGGTTAACACGCAGTCGCGGAAAGAAAGTTGCAAGGGGGCGATCGCAGTATGGGGATTGCGGTAAAACTTTACCAAATCGCCAAACAAAATTTGAAAACTCCAACCGTCTATGCACAAAGCGTCAATACTGATGTGGAGCCTGGTGCGGCGTTTATTAATTTTGGAAGCGCAAATCTCGAACAGCGGCCAGCGATCGAGCGGCAGCACTTGGTGAGAAAGGCGATCGCGGATTGCTTCGAGTTGTTCGCCGGCAACTTTTGAATCGATCGATCGCAAATCCAAAACCTCAATTTTATAAGCGGGTACCTTTTCCAGAATTTGCTGCTGTCCATTCGGAAGGACGATCGCCCGCAGCATATCGTGACGCTCTACAACTCGCTCCCACGCGAGGCTAAACCGCTCTAAATCTAACTCGTCGCTCTCAATTTCTACATAACCGTGAATCGCAACATTGCCCATTTCAAAGAAGCTATTTCTCCCGATCCAGTACGCCTGCTGCATTTCGTTGAGCGGAAAGGGTTGGTAGCGATTTTGAGCATCGGGGGCGATCGCGGGCAGTGAAATCAGGGGTTCGGGCGACTGCTGGCTCTGAGCTTGTGCGATCGCAACTGCCAAACTGGCGACAGTGGGGGATTGAAACAGACAGCGCAACGATAGCTCAACTTGAAAGCGATCGCGCACCTTGGCAATTAGTTGAGTTGCTAACAAAGAGTGACCTCCCAACTCAAAGAAATTGTCATTGATTCCCACCTGTTTTAAACCCAGAACCTCCGCCCAAATATCAGCTAATACTTGTTCTTCTAAAGTCTGAGGAGCGATAAAATCCGCATCTGAACTGTTAGTTTCCGGTGCGGGAAGTGCCTTAAAATCTACCTTGCCGTTTGGTGTCAGTGGCATCGCTTCTAAAAACATGAAACTGGCAGGAACCATATAATCGGGCAGTTTTTTCTGGAGAAAAGAGCGCAGATTTTTAATCCGTGCAGAGTTGTCAATGCTGACTGCTGAATTTAAAACGAGGTAGGCGATTAAGCGCTTTCCGGCTGAATCTTCGTCACGCGCCAAAATGACGGCTTCTTGCACGTCTGGATGTTGGCTGAGCGTGGATTCAATTTCTCCCAACTCTATGCGAAAACCGCGAATTTTTACTTGGCGATCGGTGCGATCGAGAAATACTAAATTCCCATCGGGGAGATATCGGACTAAATCGCCTGTTTTGTAAAGGCGATCGCCTTGCACTTTGCTAAAAAGATCGGGAATAAATTTTTCTCGATTCAACTCTGAACGGTTGATATATCCTCTCGCAACCCCTGCACCCCCGATATAAAGTTCGCCGGGAACTCCGATCGGAACAGGTTGCAAATTAGCATCGAGTACATAGGTGCGGGCATTTGGAATTGGACGACCAATCGGCAGAGATTTTGCAGTAGAAATATTTGCTGATAACTGGCACCACGTCGCGGAAATCGTTGTTTCTGTGGGGCCATAAGCATTAACAAGCCGCACTTTTTCTGATACGCACTTTTGCCACCGATCTAGCGACGCTGGAAGCGCTGCTTCTCCACCAATAATTGTCAAGCGCACTGACGGGGGAAATTCTTGGGTTTTGGTACTGAGCATGGCTGTGAATTCGTGCCAGTAAGCTGTCGGCAAATTCAGGACGGTGATTTCCCACTCCCGGCACTTTTGTAGGAAGGAAGAAATACTGTCTGACATGGAATTTTCGCGCAGTACCAGAGTTGCGCCTCGCGTTAAACAGGGATAAATTTCTTCAGCACTGACATCGAAGCTGAGGGAAGCAAATTGAAGAATGCGATCGTTCGCTTCAATGCCATATTCGACACTTGCAGCCTGCGTATAATTCGCCAAAGAGTGATGCTGCACCATAACCCCTTTTGGCTTGCCAGTAGACCCGGATGTATAGATGATATAAGCGAGGTTTTCTGGCCCAACGGCGCTATCAGGATTTGACTGATGTTGTTGAGAAATTCTCTCCCATTCTGCATCCAAGCAAATCACAGTAATCTTCTGCGCTGGTAAGTTTGCTGCTAATTGCGTTTGCGTTAGCAGTACCTGAACTCCCGCGTCTTCTAACATAAAATTAAGACGTTCTTTGGAATAATTGGGATCGAGAGGTAAATAAGCGCCACCTGCTTTTAATACGCCTAAGATTGCGACGATCGCATCGAGCGATCGATCCATATAAACGCCGACAATCGCATCTGGTTTTACGCCTAAAGAGAGCAAGTAATGGGCAAGTTGATTCGCGCGATTATTGAGTTCTCTGTATGTAAAACTTTGACATTCAAATTGCACCGCAACAGCATCAGGGTTTTTCGCAGCCTGCACTTCAAACAAACGGTGAACGCACCCATTTTGGGAGTAATTTATCCCAGTATTATTCCACTCAAATAGAAGTTGATGGCGTTCTGCTTCTGCAAGCATGGGCAAATCTGACAGTCGTGCGGAAGAATTGGCAACGATACTTTCTAATAAGTTCTGAAAGTGTCCTGCCATTCGCGCAATAGTGGTCGGTGAAAATAAGTCTATGCTGTATTCAAACCACCCTCTAATACCTGTTGCTGTCGTTTCTAATTCCAGCGTTAAATCGAAATTTGCTGTGCCGCTGTGAATCTGTTGGCAGTTCAGGCTTAAACCCGGCAATTCTAAGGCGAATTCAGAGGCATTTTGAAAGGCAAACATCACCTGGAATAAAGGCGAGTGACTTAAATCTCGATTCGGCTGCAATTCTTCTACCAACTTCTCAAACGGTACATCTTGATGCGCGTAAGCGCCTAATGCAACCTCTCGCACTCGACTCAGCAACTCTCGAAAAGTGGGATTTCCATTTAAGTCAGTCCGCAGGACTAAAGTATTGACAAAAAATCCAATCAATGATTCGGTTTCGCTGCTGTTGCGGTTGGCAATTGGTGAACCGACGAGGATATCTTCTTGTCCCGTGTAGCGGTAAAGCAGTGTTTTGAATGCTGCCAGCAATGTCATAAATACAGTAGTTTTTTCGCGGTGACTCAATTGCCTAATTGCCTCGGTTAACTGCTCTGGTAATTCAAATAATTGCCGATCTCCCTTGTAACTTTGAACAGCGGGACGAGAAAAGTCTGTTGGTAAATTTAGAACTGCTGTGCTGCCACTTAACTGCTGCTTCCAGTAAGTAAGTTGAGTTTCTAATATTTCTCCCTGCATTTGTTGGCGCTGCCAAGTTGCAAAGTCTGCATACTGAATTGGCAGCGGTGGAATCGCGACTAAATTCTTATTAGATAATTCTTCATAAAATGCAGCTATTTCCCGTAAAAATACGCCCAAAGACCACCCGTCAAAAATGATATGATGGGCGGACAAGAGCAGGGTATGTTCCATTTCAGATAGGCGCAGAAGTTTGGCGCGGAGCAGATTTGGCTGAGTCAAATCAAAGGGCGATTGTGCTTCTTGCACCGACAGTTCTTGCGCTGCTTTTTCGCGTTTCTCCGGGGAGCGATCGCTCAAATCTATCAGCGGCAATGGGAAACTTTTTGCATCAAAAATAACTTGTACTTGGGCTTTTTCTCCACCAGCAAAAGCAGTTCTTAAAATCTCGTGTCGCCCGATAATTTTATCAATACTTTGTCTGAGCGTTTCTGCATTAAGTTGTCCTGTAATCCGAACTGCACCGCAGAGGTTATAGAAGGGGTTTCCTGGTTCCAATTGGTCGAAGAACCACAAGCGCTCTTGGGCAAAAGACAGGGGAAGATGGCGCGATCGAGAAACTGGCTTAATGACGACTGCCTTGGTATTTCCTGTTAGCTGCTCTCGAATTTTCTCTGCTAGTTGAGCAATGCTCCTATCCTCAAACAAATCGGCAACCGATACAGTAACACCCAAGTCACTCTCAATTTGATTTTTTAACTCAAAAATTCTTAAAGAATCTAGTCCAAAGCTACTGAGTGGTCGATCGATAATATTTTGTGTTTTCCCGCTGGCACTGAAGTGGGTTGAAGATTCCTCTTCAGTAGGCTTTAGCTCACATCTTGCACCATTCTCAATTACTTTTTTAGGAACAGGCAAGATGCCTGTTCCACAAGAAAACTCATTCTTTGTGGAACGGGCATCTTGCCCGTTCTTGACAATGGTGCAAGATATCAGTTTTAGCCGACTTTGGCTATTAGCCGGGGAATTCATTCCCCGGCGGTTTACCTGCTGCCAAAGATAAGCCTCAAGCAGCGATTGCTGTTGTTCTGACTCGGCTGTCAGCAGATTTTCTCGCGTGAGGCGATTCTCTATTTCAACAAAATCAGATATCTCTAAAATGCTACTCGCGACAACTTCCAATTTGTTAGCTAGAAAGTCAGCATAGGCGGCGCGACGTTGAATTTTACCGCTGGTCGTTTTCGGAATGCTTCCGGGCTTAATCAGCACTACTCCATAAACTTGCACTTCATATTCTTGAGCAATGCGGGATCGGATGGCGCTGATAATTTCCTCGGCATTATCCGGCGCTTTTCGAGATTGTAATTCTGGCACGATAACGAGCTGTTCTTCGCCTGCAACTTCCACTGAGAATGCTGCGATCGCCCCTAGCCGCAAACTGGGATGGCTCCGTTCTGCTGTTCTTTCTAGATCTTGGGGATAAAGATTGCGACCTCGGATGATAATCAAATCTTTGAGTCGCCCTGTAATAAACAGTTCTCGATCACGCAAAAAGCCTAAATCTCCGGTTCGCAAAAATGGCCCTTCGCGGGTATCTGAAAGATATGCTTGAAAGGTTTTTTCTGTCTCTTCTGGGCGATTCCAATAGCCTCGCGCAACTGTTTCGCCAGCTACCCAAATTTCTCCGACTTCCTGCGGCTGGCATTGCGTCAGAGATTCGGGATTGACGATCGCAACTTTAGTCCCAAATTCAGGGAAACCGCAGCCGACTAAAGTTCGCGCGCCCCCTTCGCCTTCCAAAACTTCTACAATATGATTATTTTCCAGCGCCCCAGCATCAACAGCTAAGAAAGTCGGTGTTGTCCCGCTGCGAACCGTGGCAATTTTTAGCGTGGTTTCTGCCATTCCGTAAGCAGGACAAAAGGCATCCGCGTGAAAACCGCAGGGTTCAAAAGCTTTGGTAAATCGCTCTAGGGTTTCTTTGTGGATGGGTTCTGCGCCGTTATAGGCGACGCGCCAACTACTCAAATCGAGCGTTTTTTGGCGATCCAAGATTTTGCTGATTTTGCTAGCGCACAAGTCGTAAGCAAAATTTGGCCCGCCGCTGTGGGTAGCTTTGTAGTGTGAAATCGCTTCCAACCAGCACATCGGGTTCTGAATAAACGCGGCTGGCGGCATGAAGTAAGAGGGAATTCCCAGATACAAAGGTTTGAGCAATCCGTCAATTAACCCCATGTCGTGAAAGGGTGGGAGCCACGTTACCGCAACGCTTTCTGCATCGTGGTTAAAGCCTCGATGAATGTATTCGATGTTGTACAAAACGTTTGCGTGGCTCACCATTACGCCTTTGGGGGTGGAGGTTGAGCCGGAAGTGTACTGAAGATAAGCCACGGAGTCGGGATGGATGGGTGGCTGCTGCCATTTTTCGCCGTCATCGCAAAGCACCTCTGCACTCAGCCAGTGTATCGCTTTAAGTTCCGGGGCTTGCTCGCACAGTTGCTCTAAATTTTCCAGGTGTCGTGTGGGAGCGATCGCAACTGTTGCTCCTGCGTCTTTGACGATCGCACTAATTTTCCCTAAATTCCGCTTCAGCTTCGGCGGATAGAGGGGAACGGCGATCACTTTGGCGTACAAACATCCAAAAAAGGCGGCGAGATAGTCCAATCCTGGTGGGAAAAGCAGTAAGGCTCGTTCGCCAGTCAGCCCCAATGTCTGAAGTCGCACGGCCTGCGATCGGGCGATCGCGTCTAACTCTCGATAAGTCAAACTGGCGGTTTCAGTTTTTCCGTCTAACAGAAATGTATATTTCTGCTCTGGTTGGTGTAACGCTCTGTTTTGTAGGAGTTCTACTAAATTGGTACAACTTTCGGTGAGTTGGTTTCCCTTAATGCTTGCGTCACTCATCGATTCTTTTCACCTAATAAATCTTGTTTGCAGTACGCCAACCAGTTCCGCCAAATTCTTGCCACATAGACTTTCTGTGAACAGTTGTCAGGCGTTACGAGTCTCCCATCAGCGCGTTTTAGTCTTCAATTCGGGTGATTAGCGCTTGTTTTCACGTTTTGTGGTCGATCGCGCTGTTCGGCAATGGCTCCGGGGCGATTTTCAGTCCGAGCCAGCTTCGAGATCGGCTTCAGAGGCTTTACGGCTATCGACTTTTAGCATAGTAAGCTAGATGATATCTATTGTCAAGAGTAGTTGAGATATTTTCTTAACTCCTCTCATTTCCTATATGACAATTTTTCTAACTCTTGCCATAGCATTTTAGGCGGTCGTTTGTCTGGCCCTGACAAGCAACCATAATAGGCAAGTGGTGTCCAACTAGATAGAGGGGTGAGACCCCCTATCTTGAAATGCAATAAATTTTTATTAGTTAACTCTTGACAGATGCAAGTGCTCCGTTATCTAATTAAGGCACTTTCTCATTAAGCGCCCAGCGACTACTTCCTTTAAGCGAGGAAAATGCCCACCGTGGGCGATCGTCCAGAGCGCCACCGGACTGAGGCGTTTGCCCTCACGCACCTGCTGTATTCCCAGACAAAGGCCGCTAGCGACGGGAGAATCGGCTCAAACTGCGCCCGACAATTGGGCCGGATCTTCCGCAGGTCAGTTTCGAGAGGCACAGAAGACACAAATCATGTTGTGCAAGCAACGCCAACCACATATCCGAAGTTCCATTAATTGTTGATTAAAGAGTAATGAACAGATCGCAGAAATTATTAAGCAGCCTCGGGCTGGCAGGAGTGGTGCCAGCGTTAATCGCTCAGTCGGCGTGCGCTTCCACCATCGCGCAGGTGACGGCAGTTCGCCTCAACCCCACGTCAGAAGGCATCGAAATCATCCTAGACACTGAAGATGGAAGACCCCTGCAAGTCTTCAGCACCAGCTTTGGCGAAACTTTACAAGTTGATGTCATCACCGCTCAACTGCGATTATCGGGGGGAAATGAGTTTCGTCAAGACAAACCGGCTGCCGGAATTGCTTCTGTCACCGTTACTCCTTTAGATAACAACAGCATCCGCATCAAAGTGATTGGCGAGAGGGGTCAACCAGTGGCACGGGTGATTCCTAATGCTGCGGGTCTGATTCTGGGCTTAAAACCCAGCTCGGAGATGACTGCTCGCCCGCCTGCACCGGCTCCTACAACACAGCGGCCAGGGACACCCGCAGCACCCTTACCACCGACAGGGCAGCCAGTAGAGATACCCGCAGAACCTTTACCACCAACAGCGCAGCCGCCAGGAACGCCCGGAGAATCCTTACCGCCCACAGCGCAGCCGCCAGGAACGCCCGGAGAATCCTTTCCACCGACAGCGCAGCCACCAGGAATGCCCGGAGAACCCTTGCCGCCGACAGCGCAGCCACCAGGAACACCGACACAGCCACCCGCTATAACGCCACAGGTAGGGAGAGACGCGATTGAAATCGTCGTCACTGCAACGCGAACCGCAGAAAGAGTGACGAACGTGCCGCGCTCTATAACAGTGGTAGACTCAGAAGAACTTCAGCAGCAGGTAGGGCAATCGAGAAATATCGGGGAAGCTCTGGCAAATCAGGTTCCCGGTTTCGCGCCTCCGACTCAACAAACTAGCACTTATGGACAAACTTTGCGGGGGCGCGACGTTTCCGTTCTGATTGACGGCGTGCCGCAAACAACCAATCTTCAATCTTTTGGCAGAGAATTTAGAAACATCGATCCCAGTGCGATCGAACGCATTGAGGTAGTGCGGGGGTCTACCGCAATCTACGGTGCTCAGGCTACGGGTGGCGTGATTAATATTATTACTCGCCGGCCAACTGAGGAAAGGCTAACTGCTGTTACTGAAGTGGGTGTCGGTAGCGCTTTAACAAATACAGAAGATGCTCTAAGCTTTAACGCTCAGCAGACGATTTCTGGTCGAAGTGGCAATTTCGATTTCACCGGCACTGTCTCGATCGCCAGAAGTGGAGCTTTTTACGATGCCAAAGGCGATCGTATTCCCTTTTTTGAACTCGGCGGAGATAGCAGCACCCTCTTCAACGTGATGGGCAAAGTCGGGGTAGATTTGGACAGCCAACAGCGGCTGCAACTAACTGTCAATCACTATCGGGAAACCCAAGATCCCAATGTGATCCCAGACTTTAGCATTGACGATCGGGAAGGACGGCAAAAAGCTCGCGCCATCCGCACCGGAAATTTGGATATCGACGGGGAAACACCGGGAAATAAAAGTACACAGCTCAACCTAAGTTACACCAACCAAAACCTTTTTGGCAGCAGCCTTCAAAGTCAAATCTACTATCGAACTAATTCCAATGTAAGTGTTCCCTCTGATTTTCGCACATCCGATTTCTTTGGTCCGTTTGTCGGCGTTGCTCGATCGCGAGGCGAGAACGAACAGATAGGAGGTAGATTGGCGATCGTCACTCCTTTATCCCGTGCCGAAAATCTGCGATTAACTTGGGGTTCTGACTATGTTACTGAAGATAGCAGACAGCGTTTCGACCTGTACGACCCGGAGAGATTTGACACAAGTGGCGGCCGGGTTTACCGGAAAATCTCCGAGCGTCCTTTCGTTCCTCCTTACACTTACAACAGCCTTGGCTTTTTCGGTCAAATGGAATGGAATATTGACGATATCGTCATTTTAAGTGGTGGGATACGTCACGAACGCCTCGGGTTAAACGTCAATGATTATACCACTTTTAATGAGCGCCAGATCGAAGGAGGCGATCGCAAATTTAACGCCACCCTATTTAATACAGGGGCGGTCTATAAAATTACTGACAACTTTAACGTATTTGGCAACTTTTCTCAAGGTTTCTCAGTTCCAGATTTCGGCCGCATCCTCCGCCAACCCCCCGACGATTTTGTCGGAATTGAGTCTTCGTTAGAAGTAACTCAACCGCAAAAAGTCAACAACTACGAAATTGGCATTCGAGGAGGCTGGCAATCCGTGCAAATGTCGCTTGCCGCTTTTTACAATACCTCCGATCTAGGAGTACGTTTTGAACCAGTTGGCAACACAGGCCGCCTGGAACTAAAGCGCGCCCCAGAACGTATTTACGGCTTAGAAGGGACTGTGGATTGGCAACCTGCACGAGAATGGTCGATCGGCGGGACTGCTACTTATATTCAAGGCGAATATGAGGAAGAAAAGCGTTACCTCGCCCTCGATAGCAGCCGAATTCCACCGCTCAAGCTAACAGCTTATGTTCAAAACGAAACTTTGCCGGGATGGAACAATCGGTTACAGTTATTATATTCTGGAAATCGCGATCAAGCCTTCAAAGACGGCTCGGATGGTGGGCCGATTAGCAGCTATCTCACACTGGATTACGTCAGCGCGGTTAAAATTGGATCGGGGCTGCTACAAGTCAAAGTCGAGAATTTATTGAATAATCAATATTTTCCCGTGATATCCCAATACTCCGCTGGATTTGGATCGGACAGCGTTAATTATGCAGGGAGAGGTTTGACTCTCAGTGTTAATTACCGCCTTAACTGGTAATTACAGATTGCAGGTTTATGAGGTAGATTCAATATCTCCTGTAGGGACACTCCAAGAACCCATTGGTGTCAATTTAAGCTGTTAGTCCGCTAGTCCTCGCGCCCACCCGCTAGTCCGCCAGGGGTTGAAACCCCTGTCTAATAGCTAAAGTCCTCTCAAGAGGACTAAGGAGTTGAAAAGTGTTTTTCTCAGTCCTCTTAAGAGGACTTTAGCTTTGAGACAGGGAATTCATTCCCTGTCGGACTATGGGTTTTACCTTAATTGGAACAGTTAACGGCTTCGAGGAAAATTTCGAGATGAATTTCCGCAAACTCGCATTCAAACTGCACTTGTATTTGGGATTGGTGGTAGGAATATTTTTAGCAGTAATTGCTTTAACGGGTAGCTTGCTGGTTTTTAGTCCAGAAATCGAGCGGTTATTCAATCCCCAACTCCTGCAAGTAATTCCTCAAGCCGAACGGATACCGCTGGAAAAGGTCCTGCAAGTTGTCGAAAAAGCTTATCCGCAAAATCAGGCTCTTAGTATCTTGCTGCCGCGCTCGGCGAAGGAAGTTTGCCAAGTTTCGATGCTTTCAAAGAGTGAGGAAGTAGTTAACGTTTATGTCAATCCTTACAGCGGACAAATTACGGGTACGCACTTTGAAAAAGAAACTTTTACAGGTTTTATTTTTACGTTACACGCGGAATTAGCTGGAGGAGAATTCGGTCATTTTGTTGTGGGTATTTGCGGTTTAGTAATGCTAGGAATAACTTTTACTGGCTTGGCATTGTGGACGGGTTGGCGTAATTTGGGTCGCGGATTTTCTATTAATTGGAAAGCTCACTGGCAGCGGACTGTCTTTGATTTACATAACGTTTCTGGGATTGTATCGGTCGCTTTTCTAATCCTCATTTCTGCTACAGGGACAGCGATGATTTTTTACGTACCGGTTGAATCTACTCTGTATTGGCTAACCAATGAAAAGCCCCAGCCAGCATTGACTTCTCATCCCAACTCTAGCAGTTCGAGGCAAAAACTTGATGAAATATTACAGCAAGTGAGTATTGTTTGGCCGGAAGCTAAAACCACTTTTATTTCTTTGCCTTTGACACCTGAAGCAACTTTTAAAGTAAGGAAAAAATTTCCTAATGACCCGCACCCAAACGGGATTAGCACGATTTCTATCGACCAATACAGTGGCGAAATATTGCAGGCTGATAGTGTAAATTCGGCTTCTGTCGCAAATCGAATTCTCAACTCGCTTTATCCGCTACATATTGGCAGCTATGGCGGAATTTACTTGCGGCTGGTAAATGCGATCGCAGGATTAGCACCCATCGTACTGTTTATGACGGGCGCAATGATGTGGCGGCAGCGGCATTTGGCGAAATTTTACCGCAAGGAGGCGAGGCAGCAATATGAAGAATTATCTCCACTTAGTCAACAATGGCCTTGGTTTTGATGAGGGCGATGTGCTGTTTGATGCGGGTGTCATATCATTTCCGGTAACACCGGAATGATGTTGACTGTTGACTGTTGACTGTTAACAGTCAACAGCGAACTCGAATTTACTATTCCGATGCTAACGGATTTGATATCATTCTCCTGTCTAAAAAACCCTATCCTCAGAATTTTAAATCCTATCAATTGCCTATTTAATGCAAAAATTTATTCAACTCTGGCTCGGACAAACTGCTTCGATGATTGGCAGCGCTATGTCCGCGTTTGCGCTGACTATTTGGATTTGGGAGTCCACCAGTCAAGCGACGGCTTTGGCTTTGTTGATGTTTTTTACTCAATTGCCGCGCATCTTGCTTGCTCCGGTTGCTGGCATTCTCGTCGATCGCTGGAATCGAAAATTTTTGATGGCGATCGGCGATGCGGTTTCAGCTTTGTTAACGATCGCTATCCTATTACTTTATATCAGCCACAACCTGCAAATATGGCATATATATGTAGCGGCTGCGATTAACGGAGTTTTTGACCAAATTCAGCAGTTAGCTTACTCAGCAGCGATCGCCACAATGATGCCAGAAAAGCATTACAGCCGCGCTAGCAGTTTAAGTTTTTTGGCAAATTATGGCGCGAGTATTATTGCTCCGACGTTGGCAGGGATTCTCTATTCTGTGATTGGGCCCGGCGGGATTTTTACGATCGACCTGGCAACTTTTACAATCGCGATCGCCACGCTAGTATGTGTGAAAATACCCCAGCCCGCGATCGCGCCAGCATTGCGGAGCAATATCGCCTCCAATTCCCAGCCGACTCGCCACCACTTTTGGCAAGAACTCAGCTTCGGATTCCGCTACATCGTCCAGCGTCCCAGCCTGCTTGCCTTGCTGGTGTTGGTTTCGCTATTCTGGTTCGCTCACGACATCGGCGCGGCCCTCTACTCACCCATGATTCTGGCACGCACCGGCAATAATACGAGAATCCTCGGTACTATCCTTTCCGCCGCCGGCGCAGGCGGTGTTTTAGGAGCATCAATCGTCAGTATTTGGGGCGGCCCCAAACGCCGAATCCGGGGCTTTCTGCTGGGGATGGCAGGCGCGGGCTTGAGTAAAATAGTCTTTGGTTTCGGTCAGGCGCTTTCTATCTGGATTCCCGCTCAATTTTGTTCGTCTTTCAATTTCCCCATCCTCGGCAGTTCCAACGAGGCGATTTGGCTGGCGAAAGTCGCACCAGAAGTACAGGGGCGTGTTTTTGCTACCAGAGCAGTAATCGTGCAATTGGCGTCTGCGATCGGTTTATTGATCGCAGGCCCACTTGCCGATCGCGTCTTTGAACCCGCCATGCAACCGGGAGGATTTTTAGCAGCTATTTTTGGCCCAATTATCGGGACAGGTGCCGGTGCTGGCATGGCTTTGTTATACGCTATCTCCGCGCTGGGCTTATTGCTCGTTGCAGTCGGTGGCTATGCTTGCCGACTGCTGCGCGATGCGTAAAGGGGAAACGGAAAAAGGTCTTTTAACTTTTAACTTTTTCCTTCTTCCTGACATCCGTTATATCTGAGATGTTGCACCATTCTCAATTACTTGTTTAGGAACAGGCAAGATGCCTGTTCCACAAAAAAATTCACTCTTTGTGGAACAGGCATCTTGCCTGTTCTTGAGAATGGTGCCAGATGTGAGTTACATCCGTTACATCCGTTACAGAATCCGTTGCCGAACTTCCTTCTGCTAAAGTTTCTGGCGCGAACTCAGGTGAGCTTCAATTTCCGATCGCGATCGCCATACAGGGCGCAATTCCTTGCGAGCAAAAAGCTGCAACTGATCGCTGGTATGGGGCGAACCAGGTTGAGTGGCGTTGCCGTAACTGTTTAGCGCCATCGCTTTCACCGGATTGGAGAACTCAATCGCGGCGACAAAAGAATCGCCCGCAACCGCTTGAAAGCGATTGTCTTTCCCTGGAGCGAACCATACTGAGCGAAATACACCCAAAGCACCGTCAGCTCCATTTGCCGGCAAATTAGCCTCCCCAGGCAATCGGAAGACTTCCCCCCATGCCACATCTAAAGCGCCATAAGTTGCCTCAACTTTGGTTGCTGTCGCTTCCAACACCCGCACCGCCTCCGCAGGATTTGCCAACCCGTCTGGCGTAGTTAGTGGCGCATCTTCGCTCCAAGGTTTGGCGAATAACTCATTAGCATTCATCGCTTTTTTCCAAAAGGCAAACAGCACCGCACCACGACTTTTAGCATCGACTTTGCGATCCCAATTCGCGAGAACTTCCGCAGCGCGGCGAGCTTTTTCACTGCCTTGCCGTGCGATGGGAATTAAATCATCGAGGAGGCGATCGGCGAGTTCTACCTGAGTGGAATGTTTGTATTGCATCAATTCATCGAAAGAGATTTTTTCATCTTCTAACAGCATTTTTGCCGATCGCTGCGATCGCAAATCCATCGGGCCGCGCGGTGCCATGTAGGCGGGATAATTATCAGGTGCGATCGCCTTGGGAAACGTCGTCGTCCAAGGGGGATCGTTGGTATTTTGCAACCAACCGCTGGGCGGATCGACAACGCGCGGCAAATCCGCATAGGGATGATTTTTGCTCCACAAAGTCTCTGACGTATCGCCTGGGATTGTGTCTGACCAGTATTTAAAATCTCCGTTTTTGCGAATGGGGACTTGACCGTTAAACAAGTGCATGATATGCCCCTCACGATCGGCATACATGACGGTAAACATGGGAATTTCTAAGCGCTTTAAAACAGCCTCAAATTCATTGAAATTCCGGGCTCGTGCCATATCCCACCACTCCTCTAAAGCACCGGACTGTTCGAGTCCGACAACGCGCAGGGCGATCGCTTTGCCCTGTTTTTCTGTGAGAATCGGCCCATGAACAGAACGCCGCACTACTAGAGATTCC
The DNA here is from genome assembly GCF_036701775.1 of Microcoleus sp. N9_A2. Classification (NCBI taxonomy): domain Bacteria; kingdom Bacillati; phylum Cyanobacteriota; class Cyanophyceae; order Oscillatoriales; family Microcoleaceae; genus Microcoleus; species Microcoleus sp. N9_A2. The sequence continues at coordinate 73,316 of NZ_JAUBRH010000027.1, forward strand.
GATCGCAAATTCCCATTCTTTTCTTTGACTTTTAAAACCTTCTCTTCCCTGTCAAATTTTCGGACTTCGCCATCGAAGCGATAGCCATCGTTAGCAAGGGACAATTCATAGGCATCCCAGCCATCGTGAGTGTTGACAGTATGAGTCCATCCCAAGTTGTCATTAAAGGCGATCGTTAATACAGGAAATCCGACGAGAGTCGCTCCGTAAGCGTTAATTTCGGGGCCAATCAGTTGTGCTTCGTACCATAAATATAAATCCGACCAAGGAAGGTGAGGATTTGCCAATAGCATGGCATTGCCACTTTGAGAATGGGAAGGAGCGATCGCCCAACCATTAGAGCCTTTAGGAGTATTATTTTCAGTGAGCTTTTCAACGCGCTCTGGATCGACTATAAAAGTAAAATTGATGACCCGCTGCTCGTGAGCCAATACATCTGTTGGTTTGAGGGGCAATGCTATTTTTAATTCTTCGGTGAGCGCCTCTGGGTGTTCTTTTGCATAGGCATTCATCCCGCCAACAAAAGCATCAAGATAGTTGCGAAAACTGGGATTTTGTGATTCATACCAAGCGTTTGCGCGATTAGGAATTCCCATAGTTTGCACCCAGCGATCTGATTCCAGATAATCTTCGCCCCAAAATTCGGCAGCTTGCCCGCGAGCTTGTGCGTAAAGACGCAAAATCAGATTACCGTGACTTTGCATCTGCGCCCAGCCAAAAGCGTAGAAAAGGCTTTTAGTATTCTCTCCGTAAATGTGTGGAATTCCATAGGTATCCCAAAGAATTTGAGTGCCGGTTTCAGGCGCGGATTGAACCCCATTATTGAGGAGCAAAACTAAAATAAAACTGATTAATAAGGAGAAAATCCGCCGGCATTGTTTTTTTAGTTTTTGAAACATACTATAGCCTTTTTCAGGTAGGTGGGGTACAGAAAAAGCCTCGAAAATCCTGGCATTCACAGAAGAATAAAGTGTACCTCATGTTGGTGATAACCGCTATATTATATTGATATCAGTTGATAAATTATGCCCTTAAGCAAAATTAATTTCTAGGACATTTTCCTGAATTAACATATTCACGGAAGCTTTTACTGTAAAGATGACTTTTTGAGTTCCACCAAGCTGCTGCCCCTTTTTGTTGTAAGTCATTCCGCATATTTAGGCACCAACCAGCCCATAATTCTTCTTCTAACAACTTATTTTTATATTGATAATACAAATTTTCATACAGATTAAAAAAACTACAAATAAGCTCGTTAAACCGGGTGAATTCATTCTCATTTAATTTTTCCAGATTTGTTATGCCTAACTTGTATATCCGCGCCACTTCATCATCCTGGCTTATACGTGACTCAAGCTCTGCACAAGCGCTAATAATTGATTGATAGGTTGCACCCTTGGTTGCTTTTGTACTTTCTTTAACTTGAATTGCCAAATAAATCAGTGATACAACTACTGCAATAGTCTGAACAATGCCAGTAATATCACTGATAGATAGGTTTAATTGTGCTACGTACATCTTTTTATTAAACGTCAAGAATCACCCCATCTGAAAAGACGGTGAGTATATCAAAGAGTTATTTTTGAAGCTGCCCCTGTTGCCAATTTCCTTCTAGCTTAGTTCCATCTGTATAAATGTAGGAACCTTGACCGTGTTTCTGCCCGTTGAGGAATTCACCTTGATAGCGATCGCCATTGGCGTAAATACAGATACCTTTGCCGTTGAACTGACCCTCGCGAAATTCGCCTTCGCAGCGATCGCCATTGGCAAAAATATAAACTCCTTTCCCGCTCATCTTACCCTTGACAAAAGTGCCTTTATAGCTATTGCCATTAGCAAACTCGCGGACACCCTCACCATTAAATTCTCCATTCTCGAACGGGCCTTGATAACGTCCCCCTTCTTTAAAAGTTAACAACCCCTGACCTTGAGTGTTGCCCTTGACAAACTCTCCTTCATAGCGGTTGCCGTTCGGATATTCGCGAACCCCTTTGCCATCAAATTGCCCTTCACTAAACTGCCCCTGATAACTACCTCCTTCAGCAAAAGTATAGGTTCCCTGTCCGTGAGGCAAGTTACTCAGCAACTCTCCTTCGTAGCGGTTCTTATTAGCATATTGACAGACTCCTTTACCGTTAACTTTGCCTTCTTTAATATCTCCTTCGCAACGAGTGCCATCACTGAATGTAAAAGCCCCCCGACCGCTGGGAGAACCATTGGCAAAAGAGCCTTCATAACGAATGCCGTTAGTGGAGGTAAAAGTACCCGCACCGTCGAATTCACCGTCTTTAAAAGTTCCTTCGTAGCGGTTGCCGTTAACAAATTCGCGGACACCTTGACCGTTGAATTCACCCAAGGCAAATTCTCCTTGGTATCGACCTTCTTCTTTAAAGGTATAGATCCCTTGACCGTGAGGTTTGCCGTTGAGAAATTGGCCTTCGTAGCGATCGCCATTGGCATATTCGCACATAGCGGGCCCGCTGAGTTTTCCCTCGCTCAATTCTCCCTCACAACGTCCGCCATCGGGTAAAGTAATCACTCCTGCCATTGCGCTGTGAGGGTTTGCGAATAACTCAGCCATACCCAAGTTGGAGCCAAGTAATAGAGCGAATCCAAATCGCTGAAGTTTACTTAATGTTGCTGGCGACATTCCAAAATTCATAATTCACACAAAATTCAATTTTTAGATTTACAGTTGCTTTCTTGGTGCTATGGAATTCCCAGCCAAATTGCTAGGTTTCCAGAAAATACCTACTCATTGAGCCGGAAGGTAATAGAAGCTGTTTTTCCTTGAATACCGCTGTCTGATGAGGCAAATTTCCATTTTTCTACTGTTTTAATCGCAGCGCGATCGAAGTCGTCGTATTTGCTAGAAGTCTCGATCGCGATGTTGAATGCCTTACCGTTAGGGTCAATATCAAACTTGACTTTCACTTGACCCTGCCGCCCTTCTTTTCTGGCGGCGCTGGGATATTCAGGTTTACCGCAGCTAATGCAAGTGCCTGGTGCCGGGCCGGAAGGACGGGAAGGACTCTCCCCTCCACCAGGATTTTTCGGTTTTGGCACTGAGCCCGAACCACTACCAAAGGGATCTGAAGAACCCCCTCCAGCAGTTTCACTCCCACCGGATGCTGAGTTCGAGGGACTTCCTCCTGGGTTTGTGGCATCCGCGATCGCAGTTCCCGAATTGCGGCTGCCTCCTGGCCTGGTAGCTGTGACTGGCGGGCCGGCTGCGGGCGATCGAGCTATGGGGCCAGAACCCGTTGCAAATGGCTCTGAGGAAGAGCTTCCGCTTTCACTCTGGGGGTTTCCGCCTGCGGGGCCAGAGGAGGGGTTTGTGACATCGGCGATCGCACTTCCCGAATTGCGGCTGCCTCCTGGCCTAGTAGTTGTGACTGGCGGGCCGGCTGCGGGCGATCGAGCTATGGGCCCAGAAGCAGGATTTAATGGCTCTGAGGATGGCGAGGGCGAGTTATTGTTTTCAGGACTATTCGAGGACTTGGGATTTCCAGCATCAGCAGTAAAATCTGGGGCACTCTCAGCGCCCTTGGGGCGAGACTGGGTAACGGGTGGTTCGCTTTTAGGAGGTTCCTCGCTGGCGATCGGGCTATCATTTTTGGGAGGATCGGGCGATGGGGTTTTGGGTTCGTTGGCGATCGGGCTTGGAGGAGTTTCTGGGGGAGTCAAATCCTGTTTAGGTGCGATCGCAGAAGGCTCTTCTGGAATCGGCGGTGGCGTTACCGCTACCGGGGCTTCCTCTGGAATCGGCGGTGGCGTTACCGCTACGGGTGGCTCTTCTGGAATCGGCGGTGGCGTTACTGCTACGGGTGGCTCTTCTGGAATCGGCGGTGGCGTTACTGCTACGGGTGGCTCTTCTGGAATCGGCGGTGGCGTTAC